>NZ_JATABG010000021.1:0-20639 GCF_036533755.1 Vibrio sp. M260118
CATCAATCGCCCTTTCCCGTCGAGGAGCTGCACTTAGACTATATCCAACTTTCTGCTGATGATTGCGATTCTAAGTTCAGTTTTCAGGTGTATGCGACAAAAAAACAGTTGATTTCACATCAAGTTGAGTTGCTGAAAAGTGCTGCCTTTCAGCCTGTTGTCGCCGATGTTCAAGCTCATGCGATGGTGCATGTTTGGCAGTTAGCAGCGCGTAGCCAGATCAGACCTAACTGGTTGCTGGTCAATCTAGAGTTTGAGCATGCATCGATTGCTATCGATCTGCCTAACAGCGCGCCGTACTGCAAAGTCATTACTTTGGATCTCTGTGCTGATAGTTCACAACAAAGCAGTGTTGAGCTAATCGACAAAATCAAACGGCATATTCAGCGTATTGCATCGGTGCACGGCATCAATATTGGTGGTGTTTGGGTTTGTGGGCAGAGCCCTTTGTTTGAAACGCTAGTAAATCAAGTACCGCTGCAGTTGAATTTAGAGTGTCAGCGGCTTAACTCTCTGAATTTGTTAGAGCTAGCCCAGGGTCGTAAAACATCGCCCTTGATAGAGGGAAATTATGGCTTTGCCTTAGCAACGGGCATTGCGCTGCGTGGCGTCACCTGGTTGGGGGAAAATCATGCTGCATAGTGTCAACTTGCTGCCTTGGCGCGACGAGCGACGCATCGAGCGTCAAAAGCGTTCGCTAACGTTTTTGGCTCTTGTTGGACTCTTTGCCCTGGTGACGGTTTGGCTTATGGGGGGATATCTCGATCATCAACTCACCGAGCAACAAAAGCGTAACCAGTTTCTTGATAACTACGCGCTTAAACTGAAGCAGCAAATAAAGCAGCAGAGCAGTACTGAGCAGCAACAGCAAGCTTTGCTGACTCGAATTACCATGGTTGAGGCACTACAAAAACAACGCAATCAAACGACTGAGTTTCTTAACCTACTGCCTAAGCTTATCCCGCAAGGTGTTTATGTCGACAAGTTAAAAGTGACTGACCACCAAGTAGAGCTTGAGGGGATCGCTGATTCAACATCGCGTCTTGCCAAAATGCTCGATAATTTAGAGCGTTCGGACTTTGTGACTAGCGTTGAGATGCACTCTATTGTTCATGGCGTAAAAAGGTTCGCTAAAAAATATCAGTCGTATCGAGTCTCTTTCTCTCTCCTAGGAGATAAAAAGTGATGAGGGTAACGACCACAGAGTTAGATATCAGCGAGATAGGTGAGTGGCCTATTCAGTTTCAATTGCTGCTTGGTTTACTGATGTTAATTGTGCTGCAGGGCGTTGGTTATTGGGTCTATATTCAGCCCAAGCTAGAAGCGTTGGAGGCATCAAAGTATCAAGAGTTACAGAGTCGCGATGTCGTTGCGTCGAGGGCTAAGAAAGTTGCGCTACTGCCTAGGTTACACGCTGAGCTTGCTGAACTGTCTCAACGCTATGATTACTTCTCTCGTCAATTGCCAGTAGAAAAAGAGCTAGCGTCGATGCTGGCCTCGGTGAATCAGGTTGGATTGGACAATGACCTGAGTTTTATGCGGCTTGATTGGGGACAAAAACAGAGTTTGGACTTTCTTTATCAGCTACCTCTCGATATCGAATTGATAGGTCAATACCATGATATTGGTCATTTTACACAAACTGTTACCTCCTTGCCGCGCCTGATAAATCTAGCCGAGATTCACTGGCAGCGAACGAGTTTAGAGAGTGATGTGACCTACTTTAGAGTTCGAGCGTATACCTATCAGCTCAAAGCTGTGGTGAATGATGAAGACTAAGTATTTATTATTTGTGGCCGCAGCTCTCTCAGGGTGCAAAGCTCATCAAGATTCACTTGAGCATTTTATCGAGCGTGTACATCAAGAGGTGCAAGTTGAAATCAGTCAACCAGAACCAATCGTTGCCATCGAAGCGTCGCGCTATACCGCTCATCAATTTCGACACCCTTTTGTCTTGCCTATCACCACTCACAGCAAATTAACGTCACAGCAGCAAGAATGCCACTCTGCACCGACGAACCGTCAGTTAGGCCACTTTAGCCAGTTTTCTTTAGCGAAGTTGAATTTTAAAGGTGTGATTGGTAGCGAGAATCAGGTGTTTGTTTTAGTTGATGCACCGAACGGTCATATTGCGAAGTTAGCGCTAGGGGAGCGCTTAGCCTCGAGCAATGCTGAGATTGTCAAAGTGACCGAGCATTATCTGCTAGTGCAAGAGTTCATATCGGATGAAGGTAGTTGTTGGCATCAGCGTGACGTTAAGTTGCAGCGCCAATAAAGGGGAAGGGGAGAGAAGATGGATGCCAGGATACCAGTTACAAAAGCAGTTTGTTTGTGTTGCTATTTCTTATTCGCTGTTTGCTTGTCTGTGAAGGTTGACGCTCAGCCGCCAAACGGGCCTATGCTTGAGCGAGTTGATTTTAAGCTCAACTCACAACGTAATGGGCAACTGTTACTGTCCTTATCTGACTCTCGCGTCATGGTTGACATACGAAAGCTAGATAAAGGGCTGAGCATTGAACTGCTGATGACTAAAGTGGAGGACTCTCTGCTTAAAGTGTTTGATGTCACTGAATTTGGCTCTAGCGTGCACAGCATAGAGGTATTTCGCCGAACTGACAGTGTCGAGCTTTTGGTAGCGATCGAGGGAGAGTTTGAGTATGAAGAGCAATTCGAAGATAAAATATTGCGAGTGACGGTTAACAGGGCAGCAGAAGAAACCCTTCGCAAACCTTCTATTCTCGACCAGCCTGGGCCCAATTTGTCACTTAACTTTCACGATATTCCCGTACGGAATGTGCTGCAGTTGATTGCTGACCACAATAATTTCAACTTGGTTGTCTCTGATGCAGTAGTTGGTAACCTGACTTTACGCCTTGAAGATGTCGCGTGGCGGGATGTATTTGAGGTAATTTTACAGCTCAAAGGGCTCGATAAACGAGTAAAAGACAATGTGGTATTGGTAGCACCGCGGGCGGAGTTCGAGTTGCATGAGCAGCAAGTGCTTCAGAGTGAGTTGCTCGCTTCCCACGCGGGGGAGTTGGAGTCTGACATTATCAACATCAAGTTTGCTCAAGCTTCCGAGATTGCGGCACTAATTAATGGCGAAGGAGAGTTCAAATTGCTCTCAGCGCGTGGCTCATTAGCTATTGATGAGCGAACCAATGCGATACTCCTTAGAGATACTGCGGCAAACATCAAGGCGGTTCGTGCGATTGTTGATGATCTCGATATGCCTATCAAGCAGGTGCAAATTGAAGCGCGAATCGTCACGGTTAGTCAGGGTAATTTAGAAGAGCTTGGTATTCGTTGGGGTTACAGCAATGCCAATGGCAGTACGTCTATTGGCGCAAGTATTGAGGACAACCGCTTTGATCTGCTAACTATTGATGAGATGCTAAATGTTAACTTAGCTGCGACTTCTTCTAATGCATCGACGATTGCATTCCAAGTTGCCAAACTTGGCTCTGATATGCTGCTTGACCTTGAGCTCTCAGCATTACAGCGAGAGTCAAAAGCCGAAGTCATTTCCAGTCCTAGATTAATCACTACCAACAAGAAACCGGCATTTATTGAACAAGGTAGCGAGATTCCCTATTTAGAGTCGTCATCAAGCGGGGCAACCAGTGTCTCTTTTAAAAAGGCAGTGCTGAGCTTAAAAGTCACGCCACAAATAACGCCAGATAATCGACTGATTCTTGATCTAAATGTTACCCAAGACAGACCGGGAGAAGTAGTTAAAACAGGTACCGGAGAAGCGGTAGCAATCAATACTCAGCGAATTGGTACCCAAGTGCTGGTGGATAATGGCGAGACGGTTGTGCTTGGAGGCATCTTTCAGCATAG
Organism: Vibrio sp. M260118; assembly: GCF_036533755.1. Taxonomy (NCBI): domain Bacteria; kingdom Pseudomonadati; phylum Pseudomonadota; class Gammaproteobacteria; order Vibrionales; family Vibrionaceae; genus Vibrio; species Vibrio sp. M260118. Next base: position 3,844 of record NZ_JATABG010000021.1, read on the forward strand.
CGTGACAGATGCGGTAGAAAAGGTGCCTTTTCTCGGAGATTTACCACTTTTAGGTACATTGTTCCGTCGTACTTATCAGCAAGAGGGCAAAAGTGAACTGCTGATATTTGTCACTCCTAAGGTGGTAATGGAGTAAGAATTTCCTGAGGAGTGAAAATAAATTTGCATTAATGGCACCTTATCTAGATAATTTCGGGTCTTATCACGAATTATCTGTGAGGAATCGGTGCCACAAGCATCTTTAACGCTAGTATCAAACTGGCTTCTCTTGTGGCGATGTCATTGAATTAACGTTGTAAATTACTGCTAAACATGGCTGAGAAACGCAATATTTTCCTTGTTGGCCCTATGGGTGCCGGCAAAAGCACTATCGGTAGACACCTAGCTTCACAACTTCATATGGAGTTTGTGGATTCTGATACCGTTATTGAAGAACGTACTGGCGCAGATATCGCTTGGGTATTTGACGTAGAAGGTGAAGAAGGCTTCCGCGATCGCGAGGAAAAAGTGATTAACGACCTAACGGAAGAGCAAGGTATCGTTCTTGCTACCGGTGGTGGTTCAATCATGAGCAAAGAAAACCGCAATCGCCTATCTGCGCGCGGTATTGTTGTATACCTAGAAACAACGATTGAAAAGCAACTTGCGCGTACAAACCGCGATAAGAAGCGTCCATTACTACAAACTGATAATCCACGCGAAGTTCTAGAATCTCTAGCAGGTGAGCGTAACCCACTTTATGACGAAATTGCGGATTACACAGTACGTACAGACGATCAAAGTGCAAAAGTGGTAGCCAACCAGATCGTAAAAATGCTAGAAGAACGTTAAGACTTTCTTTTAGCAACGGAGAATACCCATGGAACGGATTACGGTCAGCTTAGATGAGCGTAGCTATCCAATCTCAATTGGCGCCGGATTATTTAATGATCCGGCCCACCTTTCCCTCTTATCGGCAAAACAAAAAGTAGTAGTGATCTCTAATGTCACTATTGCCCCGCTGTACGCTGATAAAATCCTATCTATCTTGAAACAACTTGATTGTGAAGCTGCGGTTCTTGAACTGCCAGACGGTGAGCAATACAAGTCTCTAGATACTTTCAACACAGTAATGAGCTTCCTACTTGAGGGGAACTATGCTCGCGATGTGGTAGTGATTGCCCTTGGTGGTGGCGTGATTGGCGATTTGGTTGGCTTCTCTGCGGCTTGCTATCAACGTGGTGTTGATTTTATTCAAATCCCAACAACATTACTTTCCCAAGTTGACTCTTCGGTTGGCGGTAAAACCGCGGTAAACCATAAGCTAGGCAAAAACATGATTGGCGCTTTCTACCAGCCGAAAGCGGTACTGATTGATACTGACTGCCTTAAAACTTTGCCACAAAGAGAGTTCGCTGCGGGTATCGCAGAAGTAATCAAGTACGGCATCATCTACGATCAAGAGTTCTTTGTTTGGTTGGAAGAGAATCTCGACAAGCTATATCAACTCGATGAACAAGCACTCACTTACGCGATTGCACGTTGCTGCCAAATTAAAGCTGAAGTGGTCGCACAGGACGAAAAAGAGTCGGGTATTCGCGCATTGCTGAACCTAGGTCATACATTTGGTCATGCGATTGAAGCTGAACTAGGTTATGGTAACTGGTTACATGGTGAAGCTGTTTCATCTGGTACGGTTATGGCGGCGAAAACTGCGCAACTTCAAGGCCTTATCAGTGAGCAGCAAGTTGAACGAATTATCTCTATACTGAAAAGAGCTCAGCTACCAGTACATACTCCAGACACGATGTCATTTGCTGACTTTATGAAGCACATGATGCGTGATAAGAAAGTATTATCTGGTGAGCTAAGACTTGTGCTCCCAACGAGCATAGGGACGGCTGAAGTAGTAAAAGGTGTTCCAGAATCGATCATTGAACAAGCCATCGACTTCGCGCGCACTCTATAACTCTTCTTGTTTTTAGGTCAATTGAGCCTAGTACCAACCTATTTGCTTTTTTGAGCAATGACATGGGTTGGTACTGTATAGATTTCGAGTAAGGTATCGCAATGAGCTTGGTGCATGCTCCACATATGCTGGAGTTAGAATCACAAACTGAACTGCTAGAACGGTTGCAGTTGTTGACTAATTTTGGTTCGAACTTGGTAAACCTTGGCGGGGAAACTGGGGCAGGTAAAACTTGGCTCGCACAGCACTACCTAGAAGCTTGGGCGCAAGATAAAAACCAGTCATTGTTGATGTGTTTTCCTAATCAAGATGATGCCCAACGCCGTTCGACGATCCTTTCTCAAATTGTTTCTGAACCTCTTTATAATCCTGCTGACTCTTTGGTTGAGTCATTTTCGCGTCTAATGCAGGGTGAAACCTGTGATGTCGTGATCGCTGTCGATGATGCCCACTTACTGACAGAGTCATTCGTGTCAGAGCTGTGGATGTTAGTGCTGGAAGCGCAAGCCAATCCAGGTTGGACGGTGAATGTGCTGTTGTTCGCTCAATCGAACAGTCTAGATGCATTACTGACCCGTTTAGGTTATGGTCAAGAACACAAGCCGATAGATCTTGAAATTGAAGCACTTAGCCAAGAAGAAGCCGATCGTTTCTTCGAACAATTGGTGATTCGGTTTGTCGAAGATGACATGGAAAAGCGTGTTCGCAATGCGTATCGAACGGTAGCTCGCCGCCCAGGTGAGATAATGGCTCTAGGGGATCAGAAAGTGGAAAAAAGGATTATTATCCGCTCAATTGTGGGTTCGCCCATTAATATTGCATTACTGGTGACAGTTCTACTGTTGTTAATTGGTGGTGGTTATTGGTGGATGATGTCTCAGCCTACGCCAGACGACAAAGCGCAGCAGATCACTGACTCGATTGAACAGACGGTTATTCCCACACTCCCTGAAGACACCGCGAGTGATGAAAGCTCTGCCTCAACGGTTGAACCTGAGCCGATTGTTGATCCTGTGATGGCTAACGCTGAAGATGACTCACTCTCGTTACCTCCTGATGTTACCGAGCAAGTTTCGAGTGTTGGTAATACCGAGGATGATCATCAGCGAGTCGTCATTACGTCCGATGTGGTTGATGCCTTGCTCGAAGGTAAGCCTGAAGAGGTGGATACCAGCAACATAGATGCGGTAGTCGAGCAATCTAAAGTCGACTCTGCAGAAGAGCCGCAGGCACCTTCTCAACCTGAAGCGGTTGAAGCGAGCGCTGCTCAAGAGGAGGCGCCAAGCCCAACGGTGATTAAGTTCTCTTTCACCAAAGATGAGCTAAAAAGCTTCTCTCCTCGTAGCTACACCTTGCAATTAGCGGCGGTAAACTCGCTTGAAGAAGTGCAGAAATTTATCGACCTTCATCAACTGGCGAATCAAGTCTTTATCTATCCGACTCAGCGCAATGGCGTAGACTGGTACATAGTGACTTATCAAAACTACCCAACTATCCAAGTGGCGCGAGATGCGGTTCAGAGCCTATCTGAAGAGCTGCAAAACTTGGAACCTTGGGCTAAGTCTCTTAGCCAAGTCCAACGTGAAATTGAGCGTGGTAATTAAGATAACCAGAAACTGGTTTTTATCCTTAAAATTGCCTGAGATTAATTACAAAATATGTTACATTCCGCAGCCTTAATTTGTGGTTGATAAATAGAGCAGTAGATGAAGAAGCAGCGAGCCTTCCTAAAATGGGCAGGTGGTAAATACGGACTTGTCGAAGATATCCAGCGTCACTTGCCAGAAGCTCGTAAGCTGGTTGAACCGTTTGTCGGTGCTGGTTCTGTATTTCTCAATACTGACTTTGAGCAGTACTTACTCGCAGACATCAATCCAGATCTGATCAATCTCTACAATCTGCTCAAAGAGCGCCCAGAAGACTACATCACAGAAGCTAAGCGTTGGTTTTGCCCTGAGAATAATCGTAAAGAGGCTTACCTCGACATTCGCAGTCAGTTCAATGCCACTGACGATGTGATGTATCGTTCATTGGCGTTTCTTTACATGAACCGCTTTGGTTTTAATGGCCTGTGTCGTTACAACAAGAAGGGCGGTTTTAACGTTCCTTTTGGCTCATACAAGAAGCCATACTTCCCTGAAGCTGAACTCGAATTTTTCGCTGAGAAGGCAAAAAAGGCGACGTTTGTTTGTGAAGGTTACCACGAGACGTTTAAGCGCGCGCGCAAGGGCAGTGTCGTCTACTGCGATCCTCCGTATGCGCCGCTTTCAACGACCGCTAACTTCACCTCTTACGCAGGCAACGGTTTTACTCTAGACGACCAAGCGGCTCTTGCTGACGTTGCAGAGAAAGCAGCGGTTGTACGTGGTATCCCTGTACTGATTTCTAATCACGATACAACGTTAACTCGTCGCCTATATCATGGTGCGGAATTAAATGTTGTTAAGGTGAAGCGTACTATCAGCCGAAATGGGGCTGGTCGCAATAAAGTGGACGAGCTACTGGCTTTGTTTAGACCTCAAGAAAGCAAATAATCACATTTCATCACGCTTCTCTATCATCTCACCTCTAGCTTAGGTAGAATTGCGCGCAAAGTTTCTTCAGTGTGCAATGTTATCCCCAAAACTTTAGAGGTTGGTATGAAAGATTTCCTTATCGCTCCATCGATTCTGTCTGCAGATATGGCTCGCCTTGGCGAAGACGTAGAGAAAGTACTCGCAGCAGGAGCTGACGTGGTTCACTTCGATGTAATGGACAACCACTACGTACCAAACCTAACTTTTGGTGCGCCAATCTGTCAGGCGCTGCGTGATTACGGAATTACTGCACCTATCGATGTTCACCTTATGGTTAAACCTGTAGACCGCATCATCCCAGATTTTGCTAAAGCAGGTGCATCGATGATTACTTTCCATATCGAAGCCTCTGAGCACGTTGACCGCACGTTGCAACTTATCAAAGAGCACGGCTGTAAAGCGGGTGTGGTACTAAACCCAGCTACACCATTGTCTCACCTTGAGTATATCATCGACAAAGTCGATCTGATTCTTCTTATGTCAGTTAACCCTGGTTTTGGCGGCCAGTCGTTTATTCCTAAGACTCTAGATAAGCTACGCGCAGTGCGTAAGATGATTGATGATTCAGGTCGCGATATTCGCTTGGAGATCGATGGTGGTGTTAAAGTCGACAACATCAAAGAGATCGCAGAGGCAGGCGCGGATATGTTTGTTGCAGGTTCAGCAATCTTCAATCAGCCTGACTACAAACAGGTGATCGACCAGATGCGTGCTGAGCTGGCTAAGGTTAAATAATTCCATGGATAACATTAAGCTAATCGCATTCGACCTAGACGGTACTTTGCTTGATAGTGTGCCAGATTTAGCGGTTGCGGCCGACCAAGCGGTGCAAGCTTTGGGCTATCCTGCAGTCACTGAAGAGCAAGTACGTGACTATGTGGGTAACGGTGCGGATGTGCTGATTGGCCGTTCGCTGAGTCGCAGCCTAACCGTATCTCCTGATCTTGATCCTGAACTCCATGCTAAGGCACGTGTTTTGTTTGATGATTATTATCACAAGAGTGGTCACAAGCTAAGTCACCTATACCCAGCAGTAAAAGAGACCTTAGCTGAGTTGCACAAAGCTGGCTTTACTATGGCATTGGTTACCAATAAACCTTCTAAGTTTGTTCCGGATGTTTTGGCTAAGCATGGTATCGACCACTACTTTGTTGATGTGATTGGCGGTGATACTTTTGCTGAGAAAAAACCTAACCCAATGGCACTGAATTGGTTGCTTGAAAAACACGGCTGTCAGCCAAGTGAAATGATGATGGTCGGGGATTCAAGTAACGACATTAAAGCGGCCAAGAACGCAGGCTGTCATTCGTTTGGTTTAACGTATGGTTACAATCACGGTGAGCCTATTTCGGTGTCTCAACCTGATTATGTCGCAGATACCATCGCAGATTTGGCAGAACTATTAACGGTTTCAGCCTAATAGCGACAAAAGAGCTTTTAAAATACTCGTTAATGAGTACACTGAGTAAACCGTGTGGATAGAAGCCACGCGGTTTTTTTCATTATTTAGCATAAGAAGTCAAAGGAACTATTCCCATGAGCAAACCCATCGTATTGAGTGGTGTTCAACCATCAGGTGAACTAAGTATCGGTAACTACTTGGGTGCTCTACGTCAATGGCAGCAGATGCAAGATGATTACGATTGCCAATACTGTGTTGTAGACCTTCACGCAATTACGGTTCGCCAAGATCCGAAAGCGTTGCATGAAGCGACTTTAGACGCATTAGCAATCTGTCTTGCAGTTGGTGTTGATCCGCAAAAGAGCACGCTATTTGTTCAGTCACATGTACCAGAGCATGCTCAACTTGGTTGGCTTCTTAACTGTTACACCCAAATGGGTGAACTGAGCCGTATGACTCAGTTTAAAGACAAGTCTGCACGTTACTCGAAAGACTCTTCGAGCCAATTTGGTGACGTAAACGTAGGTCTGTTTGATTATCCTGTTCTAATGGCTGCAGACATCCTGCTGTACGGCGCACATCAAGTGCCAGTAGGTAGTGACCAGAAGCAGCACCTAGAGCTAGCTCGTGATGTGGCTAACCGCTTTAACAACATCTACTCGCCAGAGCAACCAATCTTCCAAGTGCCAGAGCCGTACATTCCAACTGTGAACGCACGTGTGATGAGCCTGCAAGATGCGACTAAGAAGATGTCTAAGTCTGACGATAACCGTAAGAACGTGATTACTCTGCTGGAAGAGCCTAAGTCGATCATCAAGAAGATCAATAAAGCGCAAACAGATACAGAGACGCCACCACGTATTGCTCATGACTGGGATAACAAAGCGGGTATTTCGAACCTAATGGGCCTTTACTCGGCAGCGACGGGTATGAGCTTTGAAGAGATCGAAGCGAAGTACCAAGGCGTTGAAATGTACGGTCCATTTAAGAAAGATGTGGGTGAAGCTGTAGTGGCTATGCTTGAACCAATACAAGCGGAATACCACCGTATCCGCGCTGATCGCGCTTACATGGACAGCGTAATGAAGCAAGGTGCTGAGAAAGCCTCTGCTCGTGCAGCTGAGACGCTTAAGAAAGCGTACGAAGCGGTAGGTTTTGTTGCTCGTCCGTAGGTAAGAGCGGACAGCGAGATGCTAGAACGTTTCACTCCGAGAGTCGAGATCGGGCTTCGCCCTTCGAGATAGAAACGTTGGTAGTTCTTGCCAAGACTTAAATGTCTGCGCTGAAAGAGAAAGGGTTGACACATTGTGCCAACCCTTTAATTTTTCTCGCTTTCTCGCTTTCTCGCTTTCTCGCTTTCTCGCTTTCTCGCTTTCTCGCTTTCTCGCTACTGCGCCCCTTCAAAGCCCATCTGGCGCCATGCTTCGAAAGCAATGATTGCGACCGCATTGGAAAGGTTTAAGCTGCGTGCGTCTGGCATCATTGGAATGCGGATACGCTGCTCCATTGGCATACTTTCTATTAATTCAGCAGGCAGGCCGCGTGTTTCTGGGCCAAACAGTAGTACATCGCCTTTTTGGAAATCAGCGTCGACATGGTGGCCAGTTGTTTTGGTCGTACAGGCGAAGATGCGGTAATCGCCACGCTCTTTTTCTAAGTATTCGATAAAGGCTTGATAGTCTTTATGGCGAGTGACGCGTGCTAAGTCGTGATAATCCAACCCCGCACGGCGAACCTTCTTCTCTTCCAAGTCAAAACCTAGTGGTTCGATCAAATGAAGGTTGGCACCACAGTTGGCACATAGGCGAATAATGTTACCAGTGTTGGGTGCAATTTCTGGTTCGTACAAGGCGATATCAAACATGACTAACTCTTAACGCGGATTGATTAAAGGCTAGAGAGTATAAGGCGACTAGTGAAAGCCGCCAAGTCTGACGTTGTTTCTTTATATGTGTATAAGGTCAACAGCCCCTAGGCTACAGCTGCAGTGTAGTTGTTGCTAACCGCGTCCCAGTTGACGACATTCCACCAAGCATCGATGTATTCAGGGCGTCGGTTTTGGTAGCTGATGTAGTAGGCGTGTTCCCAGACATCGAGTGCTAAAATAGGTTCACCTTGCACAGAAGCAACATCCATTAACGGATTATCTTGATTGCTTGTAGAGGTAATTACCAGTTTACCATCTTGGACAATGAGCCAAGCAAAACCAGAACCAAAGGTGTTAATTGCAGCGTCAGTGAATAGCTGTTGGAAGGTTGCGAAGCTGCCAAACGTAGACACAATCTCCTCTCCCAGTTTACCCTGTGGTGTACCACCACCGTTTGGCTTCATGCAGTTCCAATAAAGAATATGGTTGTAGTAACCACCACCATTGTTTCGAACTGCGGGAGTATGCTGAGAAATGTTGGCAAAGATATCTTTTAGTGTGGTGGACTCTAGTTCGGTACCGGAAATAGCGGTGGTAAACTTATCAAAATAGGTGCGATGGTGCTTGCTGTAATGCACTTCCATCGTCTTCGCGTCGATGTAGGGCTCTAGTGAATCGTAAGCGTAAGGTAACTCTGGAAAGGTGTGAGACATAGTAAATCCTCCTTAATTGAAGGATTTACTTTAAATGATAATGAGATCCATTATCAACTGTCGTTTTGTAGGGTTATTTATCGATATCAATTGGAAGGGTGATCTCTACCCTTAAACCTCCGAGCTTGCTGCGTTTCGCTTTTATCGTACCACTATGCTGGCGAATGGCACTTTCTGTGATGGTTAGGCCTAGACCCGTACCGCCGCTATGCCTATCGCGAGCGGTTGATACTCGGTAGAACGGTCTGAAAATCGCTTCTAACTCGTGGTCTGGGACACCTTCACCATTGTCATCCACTGCAATCATGATTTGCTGGCCAGTTTCTGTAAAAGCGACTTCGATGCGGTCTTTACCGTAGTAGATAGCGTTGCGCACAATATTGTCTAACGCGCTCATTAAAAGCTTAGGGTTACCTGAAATTATCCGCTCAGGAATGGTATTGAAGATCAGGGTTTTATCCATTTGTTCTGCTTCGAACTGAGCGTCAGCAAGGATAGCTTCCCAAAGGCTAGCCATTGGCTGCGGCTCTCTGTTGAGGTGGCTATCAACCTGCATACGTGACAACTCTAACAGTTCGCCAATCATTTGTTCTAGGCGTTGTGCTTCGGTGTCGATGCGAGTGAGCTCTGGGCTTTCACCTTGCTTTCGAGTGGCGAGAGCATTAGCCATTCGCAATCGAGTTAAAGGAGATCGAAGTTCATGGGAGATATCTGACAACAAACGCTGTTGGCCCGAAATCATTTGGTTAACTGCCTCTACCATCTGGTTAAAGCTCGCGCCCGCTTGACGAAATTCACTGGTGCCTTTCTCAAGTTCGGGGTCAACGACAAATTCACCTTTAGTTACTCGTTTGGCCGCGCGCTCTAGTTTTCGGGCAGGCTGGCTGAGAGCCCAAGCAAGCCATAGAAGTAGAGGTGTACTGACTAGCATTACCGCAAACAGTAGTTGGAAGGGCCGGTCAAACATGCGTAATAAGAAAGGTGGTGGCTGGTCCCATTTCACACCGATATAGAGAAGTAAGTCTTTATTTGCAAGTGTGATGGGGAGTGGGCCTGCCAGCATAAAGTGACCATACAGTTTCTGTTTGGGGTGACTGTCAATTTCAACACTGGTGATAAAGTTTTGCAGCGCACGAACTTTAAAGTCCTTGCGATTTTGCGTGGTTAAGATGTTTCCTTCGTTATCGGAGACAAAGAAACGAGGACGATTGTCTTTTGGTGGCCTTTTATCGTCGTTCTTGGTTTGGCGTTTTTGTCCTTCCAGTTGGAACAAAATTCGAGAAAGATTATTTTCTCCTACAAATCGTTGTTCGATTCTGGTTTTGACATCGAGCAGTTGCTCATAATGATCGGCCGGAATATCTTTGGCTTTTCTTGGGTCGAGGTGAGGTAGAGATAATACGGCCATTAGCACCAAAAACATGGTGAACCAAAAAATGGCGAAGATACGACCGTAGAGGCTAGTGATTTTAGGTAGGCGCATTAGTCCTCCTCAACCAACAGGTAGCCCCGTCCGCGCAGTGTTTTGATGCGTGACTTACCATCTTCTCTCTCTGGTAGTTTTTTGCGTAGGTTGGATACGTGCATATCAATCGCACGGTCGAAAGCGGCAAGACGCTTACCTAGAACATCTAGACTTAACGCTTCTTTAGTCAGTGTTTGTCCCGGGTTTTGAATAAAGTGACTTAACAATGCGAACTCTGTGGTGGTGAGCTCCATTTGCTCTCCTTGACAGTAGGCTTCTTGTTTGCCGGGGTACACTTGAATATCTTGGTATTCAATACAATCCGAATTTTTCGAGCTTTTACCTGTGCCATTGCCTTGAGTGCGACGCAAAATAGCTCGAATGCGTGCCAGTAGTTCGCGGTCACTAAAAGGCTTAGGCAAGTAATCGTCAGCGCCAAGTTCTAGACCAATCACGCGATCGATCTCTTCGCCTTTGGCGGTGAGCATGAGAACCGGAGTCTCCCAATTCTCTCGAAGTCGTTTAAGTGTTTCCATTCCATTGAGTTTAGGCATCATTACATCGAGCAAGATCAGATCAATACTTTCGTTGAGTAGTGCCAATCCTTCTTCGCCGTTGTTGGCCTCCGATACCTCAAAGCCTTCAAAAGACAAGACTTCTTTCAACAAGCTAGTTAGCTCGGTATCGTCATCAATCAATAAAATATGCGGCATAGCAAGGTCTCTGCGTCAGTTGGATATTTATATATTACTGTTAAATGACCAATTGATTTAGGGTCATTGTCGCTCTTTACGATTCTTTACTATCTCAATACGTTGCTTTACTTAGCAAGTCGTATTCTACACTCAAGCGCAGTGAGTACAGCTCAATCCAATAGATAAGGTGAAAGGTACGACTATGAAAATGACAAAGAAACTAGTATTAGCTGCAGCTGTTCTTCCTCTGGCTCTTGGCACTGCAAGCGCATATGCGTTTGGTGGTAAAGATGGTAAGAGAGGCGGTAAAGGTGAGTGTGGCGGTGGCTTTGACCGTGGCGTTATGCGTCAATTAGATTTGACGGATGCTCAGCAAGAGCAAATTAAAGAGATGCGTCAAGCTGACAAGCAAGCAATGAGAGCGGCGTTTGAAGAGAACTTTGAAACTCGCCATGCAGAGATGCAAGCTCAAAAAGCGAAAGTTCAACAATTGGTTCTCGCGGACAACTTTGACCAAGCTGCCGCAAATGAGCTGGCGAAGTCTATGGTTGAGCAGCAGACGGAACGTAAAGTGAACATGCTTGAGAAACAGCACCAAATGTTGAGCATTTTGACTCCTGAGCAAAAAGCGAAGTTTGTTGAACTTCAAGGCGAGCGTTCTGCTAAGTGCCTAGAAAATATGCAGCAACGAATGAATAAATCTTAATTCCAACCAGTTATTTAAGGCGGCAATGATGTCGCCTTTTTTATTCAGCAATTGTGCGGTTATACTAGGGGGATGTTTATTTAATAATCAATGCTCTATGAAACAGGAATACGCCCGCTTAGTAACGCTGGCAGCATGGACAGCAACCATAGTTGCGACGATTTTATTGGTAGTGAAAGTCGGCGCTTGGTGGGCGACAGGCTCGGTGAGCCTATTGGCCTCACTCATTGACTCAATGCTCGATATCGCCGCTTCGTTAGTTAATCTTATTGTTGTGCGTTATTCGCTCCAACCAGCAGATAAAGAACACACCTTCGGCCATGGTAAAGCGGAATCTTTAGCGGCCCTTGCGCAAGCTATGTTTATCTCTGGCTCTGCAGTCTTCCTCATCTTGAACGGTATTGAACGTTTCTTCAAACCTCACGAACTTCAGTCACCAGAGTATGGTGTCTATGTCAGTTTGTTTGCCATTGTGGTGACGTTCGCTCTAGTGCGCTTCCAAAAGCATGTGGTGAAAAAAACGGGCAGTCAGGCTATAGCGGCTGATTCACTGCATTATCAATCTGATCTGTACATGAATGCGGCAATTATGTTGGCGCTAGGATTAAGTTGGTTTGGGGTTACTCAAGCAGACTCAGTATTTGCGGTATTAATTGGCTTTTATATACTCTACAGCGCCGTCAAAATGGTTCAAGAAGCGGTGCAAACTTTACTTGATCGTAAGTTACCGGATGAGGAGCTAAAGGCGATTCGCGAGTGCTGTGTCAAAGTTGAAGGTGTGCTAGGGGTTCACCAACTTAGAACCCGAATGTCAGGCCCAACTCGTTTTATTCAGTTGCATTTGGAACTAGAAGATAAAATGCCACTAATCGAGGCGCACCGGATCTCAGATGAGGTGGAAGATAAAGTGCTTGAGCTATTCCCTGAATCGGATGTTTTGATCCACCAAGATCCTTATTCGGTCGTGCTTGGCGCAGAAAAAGCGCAGAAGTCGCAGGGTTGGTAACGCAAAACTGTTAGTTATTGGCTATCTTTTCACTTGGAGCACTTTTAACTGTGATCCTGATGTGTATCAATGATGGTAATTGGCAAAGCTGTAATACTCTTACATAAGTAGAAAAGTTACATATTTAGACGCAAATATATCTAGTATTCCTGATTAGGAAAGGTAACATATTGCGCAGTTAAGGAATTTTGTTGGTGGCTTTTGAAAGCGGCTAACGTAAAAATTGAAATAAGATTCCCAAAAATCGAGGGTGAGCATGATTAAGAAGATCGGTGTCTTGACGAGTGGCGGTGACGCACCAGGTATGAACGCAGCGGTTCGTGGTGTGGTTCGCACAGCCCTGTCTGAAGGATTAGAAGTTTACGGTGTATTTGATGGCTACTTAGGTCTGTATGAAGATCGTATCGAAAAACTAGATCGTTCAAGTGTTTCTGATGTGATCAACAAGGGTGGTACTTTCTTAGGTTCTGCACGTTTCCCAGAGTTCAAAGAAGTTGAAGTTCGTCAGCAAGCGATCGAGAACCTGCAAAAGCACGGTATCGAAGCGCTAGTTGTTGTTGGCGGTGACGGATCTTACATGGGTGCGAAGAAGTTAACTGAAATGGGTTACCCATGTATCGGTCTTCCAGGCACGATTGATAACGACATTGCAGGTACGGATTACACGATCGGTTACCTCACTGCGTTGAACACTGTTATCGATGCAATTGACCGTCTACGTGACACATCATCTTCACACCAACGTATCTCGATTGTTGAAATTATGGGTCGTCACTGTGGTGATCTAACACTCATGTCGGCAATCGCTGGTGGTTGTGAGTACATCATCACCCCTGAAACGGGTTTGGATAAAGAGAAGCTGATTGGCAATATCCAAGATGGGATTGCTAAAGGTAAAAAGCACGCAATCATTGCTCTAACTGAGCTAATGATGGACGCTAACGAACTAGCGAAAGAGATTGAAGCGGCAACAGGTCGCGAAACTCGCGCTACTGTTCTTGGTCACATCCAACGTGGTGGTCGTCCTACAGCATTCGATCGCGTTCTTGCATCACGCATGGGTAACTACGCTGTTCACCTATTGATGGAAGGTCATGGTGGCCGTTGTGTTGGTATCCAGAAAGAGCAGCTTGTTCACCACGACATCATTGATGCGATTGAGAACATGAAGCGTCCAGTACGTGAAGACCTATTCAAAGTAGCAGAAGAGCTATTCTAAACTAGGCATTACGCTGAACTAAAAAAGCCAGTTGGGAGACCAACTGGCTTTTTGTTTTTTAGCGGGCTAGTGATTAGTTGATCAATATAGTTGATAGCAAGTAACCAACAGTTGTTGCAGTGATTACGCCGATAAATCCTGGTAGCAAGAAGCTGTGATTGAGGACATAGTTACCAATCTGAGTGGTACCAGAACGATCAAAGGTAATCGCTGCAAGATCGCTTGGGTAGAACGGGAAGAAGAAATACGCGTAACACGCTGGTAGAACACCAATCAGCACAGGAGCAGGGATACCCATAGCAAACCCGAGTGGCAGCATGATGGTCAGTACTGCGGCTTGGCTCTTCAAGAAAATTGAAACCACAAACATCGCGATGGCAAATGTCCATGGGTGTGCCGCAACAATATCGCTAACTAAGCTGATCAGGTATGGCTTATGGAAGCCGATAATGGTGTCACTCATCCACGCAATACCGAAGATAATGATCACCGCTGTCATACCCGCGATAAACACGTTACTGTGAACAATCTTCTTCGGTTCAACCTTGGTGGTGAGAAGAATTAAGGCACCGACTGATAGCATTAAGAACTGAATCGCGACCGACATTTTAACTCCGCTAGGGAGCAGACCGAGATCCTTACCAAACATAGCGACGAAGATAACCGTAGCAATACCCGCTAGGAATATACTTAAGCCACGTTTGGCGACTTTCTGACTCTGGGGTTCGCTCTCATCTTGCTGTACTTCATCGATCAACTGAGCTTTAAACTCAGGATCTTGGCAGCGAGCTTTAAACTCTTGATCTTGGTCTAGTTCCTTGCCGCGCTTTAAGCTCCACAAACAACCTACAAGTACACCGATCAAGGTAGCGGGGATTGTGACGAGTAGAACGTTGACCAAGCTGATATCCAAGTGGTTATCTGCAGCCGTGGCCATTACAACGGCTGCCGCTGCTGCGATAGGGCTTGCTGTAATACCCATTTGCGACGCAACGGTGGCCATGGCCATAGGGCGCTCTGGACGGATTCCCTTCTTATAAGCTACGTCATAAATCACCGGAAGAAGAGGGTAAACCGAGTGGCCTGTGCCGACTAATACCGTTAAAGAGTAGGTACAAAGTGGGCCAAGGAATACGATTTGGCTTGGGTGTTTGCGCAGTAATCGCTCGGCAAATTTAACTAAGAGCTTGAGACCACCTGTGGCTTCGAGAGTGGCTGAAGCCGCGACGACAGCGAGAATGATCAGCATAACACTGATTGGAGGTGAGCCGGGGGCAACGCCAAATACAAAGGCGAGGATGGAAACACCTAAACCACCAAGGAGACCAAACGCGATGCCTCCATGGCGAATACCGATGAATATCACCGTCAGAAGCAAGAGCATATGTATATAGAACATGATCAAACCCTACATTGTTAAATATAGGGTTATGCTATCCAAAAGTGTTAGTTGGAAATGTGAGCTTTTTTTGTTTATTCGTCCGAATAATTCGCTATCGGATGATTCCTTGTCGCGAATCAAAAACTGCGATTTAAACCAAAAGCTTGTGTATAAATACTCGTAGGGATCACGACTTATGTTTGCTATGACGGCGTTTTTGGAATTTTTGATGCACGCCTCTGCGCAATGCTTGGATGCGGTTTTCCGCTTTATCGACCCCGAGTAATACCGACAGAGCAAGCACTGTGATCACGACAGATTGGTGAAAGTAGCCTAAACCAATCATCATACCTATAGAGGCAAGGACCCAAATAATCGCTGCCGAGGTTACGCCGTGGATCTTTCCATCTAGAGTCATCATAACTCCAGCACCTAAGAAGCCTACACCTGTGATGATCTGCCCTAACACTCGAGCTTGATCTAAGGTATTTGGTGATAGTGAAACTGCCATTGACATAAACAGGTAGGTGCCGGAAATGATCAAAATTGATGTACGGATACCGACGGGCTTACCTCGAGTTTGTCGCTCTGCACCGATCAAAATACCATTGATGGCACAGCAGAAAAGTGCGAGCCAACTAAAAGGACCCAAGTCTAAAAGTTGGGCGACATGTGCTTGCATAGTGACCTCCAAAAGCGCGGAGTATGCACATAAAGTCCCTGCTGGACGAACAAATAATTTTTGCCTTAACGGTCACTATTCAATATCAAGCTTGGACTAGGGTTGACTTTGCTACAACTTGATAGTGCTAGGCTACTCTAAATGCAGGTCGAGCGGGGTTTTACTGGCCCGTCCACCAATTTCTCGGGTCAATTTTGGCACGAGATAACCAGAGACTCGCTCTAGCAGCCCTTGCATGATCGCTTTTGCTTCTTGATCTGAAATGTAGAAGTGAGCGGCGCCCTGAACCTTGTCTAATACATGAATATAGTAGGGTAGGATACCCGCATCAAACAGGGCATGGCTTAAGTTGACCTGAGCTTCAACGCTATTGTTAACCCCTTTGAGCATCACGCCCTGATTTAATAGAGTGACATTGGCCTGTTTAAGGCGACTCATTGCGTCTCTCAGCTCTTGGTTCACTTCATTCGAATGGTTAATGTGAGTTACCAGAATGACTTGCAACCTCGACTCGCCCAATATGTCGCACAAACTGTCAGTAATTCGATCTGGGATAACGACTGGCAGGCGAGAGTGGATGCGCAGACGTTTGATATGGCGGATATCGGCAATGCGATCAATCAGCCATTTTAGCTCTTCATCTTTAGCCATTAAGGGATCGCCGCCAGACAAGATCACCTCATCCAGTTCTAGGGTCGCTTGGATATAGTCTAAGTTTTGCTGCCAAACCGCTTTGTTGCCTTTGTTTTCATCATATGGGAAGTGGCGACGGAAACAGTAGCGGCAGTTGATCGCGCAGCCCCCCTTTAGGATCATCAATGCCCGACTGCGGTATTTGTGCAGTAATCCTGGAGTTGTATTGTTTTGTTCTGCAAGCGGATCGTTTGAGTAACCCGCGTGCACTTCAAACTCTTCGTTTAATGGCAGAACCTGACGGAGAAGGGGATCGAAAGGATTGCCTTTTTCCATTCTATCAACAAAACTTTGCGGAACACGCTGCGCAAAAAGCTTGCGAGCTGCAAACCCCTCTTGCCACGGCTTGGGATCAATTTCGAGTTGTTCAAGCAGTTTTGCAGGATCAGAGATCCCATTCGCTAGCTGTTTGAGCCAGTTTTGCTCAACAGAAACAACTTTTC
>NZ_JATABG010000022.1:0-20616 GCF_036533755.1 Vibrio sp. M260118
GGACGATGAATAAGTTGATAAAAGCCTGCTGTTGTAGCTTGCGTTGTACTCTTCGCGTACGTTGGGGGCGCAGCAAGCGATAGCGTAAGTAACGAATTTTGTGCGCGGCTTTACCCAGCAGATATAAGCCCAAGTCGCCACTAGCAATACCTACAAAAATTGCCATCAACGCAACAGTCGTCGGCATTACCTGTTCTACTGCCAAGGTTGCAGCGGTGACAATTGCTAGGTCTTCCAATAGGTAAGAAAGCAGTACGATTCCAACAAACAGCATCGATAGAGATACTCCGCCTTTCAACAGCCAGGCTTCTATTGTTGCCGCTAAATCCATACTCAATCGCCCTAAATTGACCTGTTCAAATTGCACGCTTTGTTCGTCGCGCTTACCTGTGCTGATGTCGAGGTTGCCCAATCAATAGATCAAACCAAACTCATACACCGCTTTGATAAAGATAGGATCAACCACAGGAAAATTTCACTGACCATCTATTTTTAACCTTAATGGCTCATTTGGTGTTGACAGAAATTATGAACCAAACTAAATTATGAGCCATTACATTAAATGAACCAATCCCGAACATCATGGCAAACTATATCTACACGCGCTTTTCGCCAAAGAACCGAGCATATCCTGAGCACCTTGCTCGGCTCGAGAACGAAGCGAGTGACAGTGAGCACTTACAAGATAAGGTTAGAGGTAACGTGCCTCCGCTAGAGCGTGCTGCTTTTAAACAGCTTGTCGACAAACTTCAACCCGGCGATACGGTCTACATATGGTGGCTAACAGTCTTCGGACGTGATTTTTCCCAAGCAAAAGCCGCGCTGGAGTTACTTCTGGAAAAAGGTGTGATTGTTAGAGCACTCTGCGAAGAGATCACGCTAAAAAGCAACTGTCCACAGACCAAGGCTATCCTCAGCTTGCTGTCAGGCTATGCAAAAGTGCAGATTCAACACCGACTGTTTGCCGCCGAGCTTGGACGTGAAGAACTGAAAGGTGACCCGCTGCGATGGAAAGAGAAGTTTCGTGGCCGACCAGCCGATAAGCAGCGACATCAGCAAATTAAAGCCCTGCTACTTGAAGGTAAAACGATGCAAAGTGTCGCCACCGAGTGCGACGTCAGCCTATCGACCGTCAAGCGGGTTAAAGCCAAACTCAACAAGCTCGACCAAGAGGGTTGCCTGCGCCGACGAGGGCATAACAGTGATACGACTGGTGAGATTGAATGAGCAAACCTATCCAATTTAGAACCATTCTACTGGCGTGTTTGATCATCAGTATTGGTCAGCTCAGTATGGGCTTGGTTTTCCCATCGCTCCCTTGGATCGCAAAAGACTTTGCTATCTCTCTCGATCAAGCTCAGCTCTTAGTCAGTGTGTACTTACTAGGCTTTGGACCCTCACAGTTTATTTACGGTCCGATCTCTGATGCGTTAGGTCGCAAGAAAGTTCTTCTCACTGGTTTGCTCATCGCGCTACTGGGGCTGTTACTGATCATTTGGCAAAGTGACTCATTTCAAGGCATGGTTTTAGGCCGATTTTTACAAGGCTTAGGCACTGGATGCTGCGCCGTTTTAGCACGCGCATCCACACGCGATAGATACAATGGCGCGCAATTACCCGTCGCTCTTTCTTACATCGCAATGGCCGCGTCGATCACCCCACTCGTTGCCCCTGTTATCGGTGGTTTTATTAACTACCATTTCGGCTGGACCATGGTGTTCGTATCGCTACTAGGTTACGTATCTCTAGCCTGGATACTGCTGGCGTTTCGATTTGATGAAACCGTCCCCGCTACCAGCAAAATCCCGTCTGCAAAACAGATGCTAGGGCAATATAAACAGCTGCTCACCTCTCGTTACTTTATGAGCTTTGCCAGCATTGGTTGGCTTAATTTCAGCTTGATGATTACTACCGTATCGGTAATGCCATTTATTATGCAAAACCAAATTGGCATGACATCTGACGAATACGCATTATGGGCGATTATTCCTGCCCTCGGCATGATTCTCGGTACCAGCATCTGTAATCGAGTTAGGCCAATCATTGGCAGCAAAAAGCTTCTTATTGTAACGCCTCTGTTGCACTTAACTTCGGCACTCTGGTTATTCTTATGCCCTCTTGAGCCTCTCTACTTGATGCTTGGACAGTTACTGATGATTCTTGGCAACGGTATTGCGCTCCCTTGTGCTCAAGCTATGGTGATGCAGCCGTACAAAAAACAAGCAGGTGCCGCTGCTGCCATGTCTGGAGGTGGACAAATGATAGTGTCATCTATTGTCAGTATGGGTCTGGTACAGTTCGGTCTTAGTCAGGCTTGGCATCTGTCCATCGTGATCGTTATTTTCGCGATGATTACCCTTAGCAATATCTTGCGTGGTTTTAACTCAGTACACGCCATGGAGCAACAAGGATCTCGTATCAGCACATGAAGTCACTCTCTCTATCTCAAGCACAAAAGCTCGCATTGCACGCTCAAGGATTACCATCATCCACAGCAAAAGGTAACGCCTATAGCAAAACGCTCAACACCTTCGAGCAACTCGGCTATGTGCAGATAGATACGATTTCTGTGGTGCAGCGCGCTCATCACCATACTTTATGGAGTCGCAATTCAAGCTATCAGCCTAAGCACCTCGATCAGTTAGTCGCTGATCATAAAGTCTTTAAGTACTGGTCTCACGCTGCCGCTTATCTCCCTATGAGCAACTATCGCTATACCTTGCCAAGGAAAGCTGCAATCAAATCTGGCACTCAGAAACATTGGTACGGCAATGATCGTCAATTGATGAACAATGTTCTTAAGCGGATTGAAGCTGAAGGGCCATTAATGGCAAAAGACTTTGATTCCAAAGCGCATAAAACCGATGGATGGAATACCAAACCCACCAAGCAAGCATTAGAGAACCTCTATATGCAAGGTGACCTAATGATTTCCGAGCGACGCGGATTTCACAAAGTGTACGATCTTACATCGCGGGTATTACCCAGCGGCATAGATATTTCAATGCCTACACCTCAAGAGCACGCTCAGTTCCTGGTAATGAACTATCTTAAAGCACACAGCTTCGGCACTGTGCCTGAAATGACCTATCTGCTTAAAGATGTAAAATCGCACGTAACACAGGCTATCGATGAACTTTTGCAGATGGGTGAGATTGAGCGGATTAAAATTGGTGAGTTGGAGTGTGTGGTCGACAGTAAAGCACTCAGTTTGCTGAGCAAACGCATCAACCGAAAGCGAGCCAAGATACTCTCTCCATTCGATAACCTACTGATCCAAAGAAAGCGCGCTAACACAGTGTTCAACTTTGACTACCTCATCGAATGCTATGTGCCGCAAGCAAAGAGACAATTTGGCTACTTCTGTTTACCGATTCTGTGGGATGGAAGATTGGTTGCGCGAGCAGACTGCAAAGTAGATAAGCGCAGCTCAACACTCAATGTCCTACACCTTTTTACCGAGCAGTCACTGAAAAACAGAGACGCTTTCTTAACCGCACTCGAACAAGAGCTTCAAGCCTTTGCTAAGTTCAACCAATGCGAACATTTCGCCATCTTGAAGCTCTCTGAAAACTGCTAGTCTATCCTTCTAAGCTCAAAAGATAGTAAGCGCTCACAGTCAAATTAACGAATTTACTTAACCCAAGCGTAAGGCTTGAACATTTCGTCTACCGGTGTTTTCGCAACGCGGTTAACGTAGTTGCTGATCACCTTCTGTGAAAGGCCAAGAATCACTTCAAGAACTTGTTTTTGGCCGTAGCCCGCTGAGTAAAACGCTGCTAACTCCTGCTCTGACACGTTACCACGATTACGAGTGACGCTCAGAGTAAAGTCATGCAGTGCTTGCAGCTTCTCAGTCGGCATTGCTGAACCCGTTCTCAAAGCTTCAGTCAGTGCTGGATCAACCTTCATTGAACTCGCAATAGCGGTATGAGCAGGGACACAATAGTGACATTCGTGCTCTACGTTAATGGTCTGCCAAACAACAGTCAGTTCTTCTGCATCAAATGATGAATTCGCGAAGTGTTGATGCAGTTGAGTGTAACCAGTCAGAATTTCTGGAGACTCAGCCATCACCGAAAACAGACCCGGAATCGCACCCATCTGCTTTTGTGCGCCCTCTAAAATTGCTTTGCTTGCTTCTGGTGCGGTTTCAACGGTGTGTTTAGTAAAGTCGCTCATAATCTAGTTCCTATCAGTTTTCCTTGAAGTACGCTCGTTGCGTTTCGCTTAACATTTAATCTAGATTATTTTGAACGACCGTTCAAGATCTAATTTGAACATTTGTTCAAATTAGATCTTAAGATGCTGAGTATGCTCATTTAACACTTAGCTTTTGCTACGATTTCGTCCCCAATATGTCTAGTAGGTGCGGTAACTACCCCTTTACCCGAGCAATATCCGTCCCTATAATTTGAACTATCGTTCAATATAATTTCGAGTGTTAGTGTGGGTAAAACAGCCAAATTTGATCGCCAGCAAGTCGTAGAAAAAGCAACAAACTTGTACTGGGAAAAAGGTTTCCACGGCACGTCTATGAGAAACCTCCAAGACGTTATAGATATGAGACCTGGCAGTATCTACGCAGCATTTGGCAGTAAAGACGGGCTGTTTCAAGAGGCGCTGACTAGCTATACCAACAACGCAGCTGCCCACCTGCTTAATTGCCGCGAAGCAACAGATACGCCCCTCAATGCCTTAAAACTATTCGTCAAACAAGTGGTCATCGAATCTCAGTCCAAAGATCCAAGCGGGATGTGTATGTTGACTAAAACCGTTGCTGAGCTAACGCATGAACATGAAGAGCTACTCGCACACGCAAAAGCATGCTTCAAGCGGGTTGAATCCGAGTTCGCTAAGTATATTTGTGAGGCTCAACAAGTTGGCGAAGTTGATGCTGACAAAGATCCACAACGCTTAGCTCAATATATTCAGATCCAAATATCTGGACTGAGAACCTATGCAAAAGCCAATGACGGTCATGTGCCTCTCGATGAGCTCATCGAAGATATGTTCAACCACCACCCGTTTTAAGCCATTAGCACCTTTGGAATCATCTATGTCATCTGCAAACTCTGTTATCGTTCTCGACTTCGAAACCACCGGCCTATCCCCTAATATGGGTGATAGAGCCATTGAAATCGGTGCAGTAAAACTCGTCAACGGTGAAGTAGTCGATACCTTTCAGCAATTAATGAACCCTGGTTTTAGAGTCAGTTCATTTATTGAGGGCTATACAGGTATCACCAACACAATGCTAGTTGATGCACCAAGCTGTGAAGAAGTCATGGCTGAGTTCTGTGACTTTATCGGTGATGACAATCTAGTGGCGCACAATGCTTCATTCGATAAGCGCTTCTTGGATGGCGAGTTGGAGCGGATTGGACGCAGTTATCATGGCCAATTCGCCTGCTCTCTTTTGGTTTCTCGTCGTCTGAATCAACAAGCACCAAGCCACAAACTTGGAGATTTAGTCAGATTCAAAAACATCGACAACGATGGTGTGTTTCACCGCGCGTTAGCTGATTCAGAAATGACGGCTAAACTCTGGCTGATCATGATTGACGAAATGGAGCAGCAAGGCATCCACCAGCCGTCATTCGACCTCATGCAGAAGATCAGTAAAACCAGCAAGAGTGCGGTTGGGAAGTTACTTAGTCAGTACAGATAAGCCTATGAGTGATAACGAGCTACTAAAGAAAATTGCTAGCTTTACATCGATTGAGCAAGCGTTGGATTACTTTGAGATTGGCTACGACAGTAAGTTTATCGATGAGCATAGAACCGAATTGGTCAAACGATTTAATGGCTACTTAATTCTTGAAAAACCAGACGACTGGTTTTCTGGTAGGCGCGCTCTGAAAAATGCATACTGCAAGGTTCAGAGAGGCCGTTTAGATAAACACACCCGCTCAGCCTGTCGCGGGTGTACTTCATGCCAAAGACGCTAACTACAGCTCTTCGTTTTGACCTACATCCTCATCGCCAAGCATAGAGGAAAACTTAATTTCAAACTGATTGAAGCTGAAAAAGCTTGGGCCATGAGAGCGCTTGGTGGTAACCTTTTCCTCACCAAACTGCACCGTCACGTGACTATAAACCTTGTTCTTGGCCGTAATTTTAGTCTCCGCTAAAGCGACTTCAAGCTCTTGCTCATGAGTATCGCGAGCATTTTTGACCTTCTCTAGGTGAGCGTTTGCAATGGCTTTTTCTGATTCAAGATTCTCTTCCTGCTCAGGCATTCGCTCAGACTTTGGAATCTTCTTAAACTCCAACTCTTTGCGCACCATCGCCATGGTCGCCTCTTGAGCTTGGGTATACTGCTCTTTCAATTTTGTTTGACGATCTTTAAAGGTTTGAAAGCGAGCAAATGCATGCACATGGGTAGGTGTATCACCTTCTACGCCTAAGTTCACACAGGTGACGTTCTCACCAACCTTCGCTCGACCACCACTGAGGGTGCCTTGCTTCTCACTAGAGTCACACACCACTAGATTATGCCCACAGCGCACTTCACTGTTCATACAATAAACGGCCAAGTGAATGTCATTCGCCGCTTGTAGTTCACTAAACTGAGCATAGTTGGCAGTGATTGTGCCACCAGATTTAACCACGCAACTTCTCTCTTCGTCCTCAGAAACGTTGTGACCAAGGATGCCTTTTGCCACATTGATATCACCTTGAGCTTGAACATTCGCAGATTCAATAAACCCACCCACCGTCAATGAGCCTGTCGTTCTAACCACCATATCAGATTCAATGTTACCTAAAACAACCACGTTACCTTTAAACTTAACATGACCGGTAGAGACACCGATCGTCGGTAAGCAGATCGCATCTTCAACTTCTGCGCCTTTATCTTTCAGCACTGGCATACCCGGCATTGCCGCCAACAGAATATTTGGATCATCAGGAGAAATTTTAGTGCCCTTACCCGCTTTGAGAACAGCGTCTTTACCAGGCTTAGGTGGAATAGATTTACCTTGAACAGTGATACCAGGCTTACCTTTGGTTGCGGGGACACGCTTAATCAGTGGGTCATTCTCTGCAACAGAAATGGTTTCCCCCAAATTAAGCATATCCACTTTACCGCTGCTGTCAGTCGCTTTAGGTGCCAGAATCTGTTTGGTAGGATCTTCTACCATAGGAACAAATTTGGCGTCTGAACCTTGGACCGGGTCTTTGCCCTTAGCTACCGCTTGGGTATAGGTTTCACCAGGCTTAAGTTGATGGCTCATGATCAGCACTTTTTTCAATGCTAGCTTATTAATACCTTTGGTGACATGAGCCTTGGCTAAGGCATGGACAATCTGGGGGCCTTTGAGAGGTGAGCCTTTGTGTGCCCCTGTTACGACCATACTTGCCAGCATATCATGCTCAGAAATAACAACCTCAACACTGGCATCGCGCACTTCCGCGATAGTGATTCCGACATAGGCTTCGCTTTTCATCTCTTTAGCAAGAGTGATAAACCGAGACACCTCACCTTCAAGCACGAACAGTTGATCTGCACAGATCTCCGACAACGCTTCGTCGAGCCCTCGAGTATCAAAATTGTTGTCTACGGTAATGTTCGGTGACAACTTTGCAATCACCTGATCCTTGCCTTCCGAAAAAGCGACAAACTTATTCCACATGCCTTCAGCCCTATGTACATCCAAACTCAATTTTATCTAAGTTATTGAACTAAATGTATCAAATGTGTGACAAATTAAGGGCTACATCACTGTAAGAAAATTCTTCGAATGTAAATATTTATGTCGACTTTCTAGTTCGAGCTCGGAAAATGATGAGTAGCCTCCAATGAGTACACTGCAATAACCCGACAACCGTGCTTGGAATATTCCAATGAATCACACAATTCCGAAGCAAGAATAATGCCTCTGCCATGAGTTAGCTCTCTATCAACAGAGCCATAAGCCTTTTGATAGTCGAAGCCCTCACCGTTATGCTCCACTTCAAACGTAACTTTGCGCTGTACGGGATCATAATCCACACCAAGTTCAACCCATACACTGTCATCTAGTTGTTTAATCTTCTCTTCACGCATTTGATAGAAAAGAAAGAAGCCATCCGGTTGCTCTTTTATTGCGGAGTCCAACTTAAGTAAACCGTGTTCTATCGCGTTGGCAAACAGTTCAGATAACACAGAGCAAACCAGATCGAGATGAGCGCCACTATTCAGCACGCCAGCTAAAAATTTCCGCACTTCAGTCATAACGCTGACTTCACGTAAAACACTACCATCAAGGCGCAACTTTGAACGGGAAGGCACTCGATTGAATAATTCAGGTGCTTTGGGAACATCTTGCGTATTGCCATTTAGAATAGGAAACTTCATCGTTAGGATTGAAAGATCATCCCCTACCGACTTGCCAGCGAACTGACGAACAGATTCATACAATACAGGAATCACCGCTTGATCACCGCCAAAGGAGGCTTCTAAGCGATCTTGGCCAAACTGTTCGCCATTGTCATCCATTGCCTCTATCACTCCATCGGTGTAACAGACAATTTGCTGATCAGGCTCTAGCCTGAAGTGCATGATACTCGACTCAAACTCATGCGGTTTCAGCACGCCAAGAGGCATGTGTGTGGAAGTGAGTCTGCGTACAACCTTGCCATCACTATCGATCAGGTATCCATCAGGAAGCCCGCCTCCCCACCACGACACTTCAAAGCCATTGGCTCGCACCTCAAAAATGCTCGCAGCAAGCATCATTCCCATAGGTAAAAAGCGAACCAACACATCATTAATTTCATTGGCAATTTCACCAAGAGATAACCCTTTTGCTGCCATAGAGAAGAAAGCACGAGTTGCAGGTATTGCTGAGATGGCTGCTGGCAAGCCGTGCCCTGTGGCATCCGCAATCATGACGTACACACCACCATGAGGACGATTAGCGACAACGATCAAGTCGCCGTTAAACACAGTGGATGGTGTAGAGAGATAATTAATGCCATAGATGTTTTTCACCTGAGAACTCATCTCGTGCATTAAATTTGAGAAGATCGACTCCGCTATCGCATAGTCATAACGCACCTGTTCATGAAAATGACGCAGCTCATCTCGCTGCTCTTTCACTTCATTGTGCATTCTAACTATGCGGCAATGAGCCTGAACTTTGGCAATTAATACGCTGCGCTCAACTGGCTTTAAAATAAAATCATCACCTACGGTTAAGCAACGCTCAAACGAGACACAATCATCAAGAACTGTTAGGAATATGATCGGGATATGTGCATCCGAAAACTCATGCTTTATCTCTTGTGCGGTAGTGAAACCATCCTTAATAGGCATCATGACATCGAGGAGTATCACATCTGGCAAGTTTTCCATCTTTTTCATTGCGTCGACCACCCCTTCACCATTTTCAAATGTCGTTACGGTGTCGACGATATGATTGAGCATGAAGCGGCACAACTCACGATTGGTCGCATGGTCATCAACGATCATTACATGCATAACAGACCTCCAAAGCTCTACTCAATAGAAAACTTTTTATCAAAGCGAGAAATCGTTAGGATTTTTCTAACTTGAGGCAAGGTATTAGTGATCTGAATGGCACCATCGTCTTGACCCAGATAATTGTGCATGTTGAGCAACA
The DNA here is from genome assembly GCF_036533755.1 of Vibrio sp. M260118. Classification (NCBI taxonomy): domain Bacteria; kingdom Pseudomonadati; phylum Pseudomonadota; class Gammaproteobacteria; order Vibrionales; family Vibrionaceae; genus Vibrio; species Vibrio sp. M260118. The sequence goes on from NZ_JATABG010000022.1 coordinate 9,609, forward strand.
TCCCGAGTCCAGCACTATCTATGTAATCAACCTTGCGCAGATCGATGGTAAAGCGAAACTCTTGCCGATCGTTGTAGCAACGGCGAAACTCTTGCACCAGATTAAAGCCAAACGCCCCCTCAATCATGATCGTGATATGTTTGGATGCGGAATCAATCACTGTTTCTACTGTCATACTAGCCCCTTTTTGCCTTTAGGCACATTGTCAGAACAACTCTACTTCACCCTCTTCGATACTCTCTTGCGAGGCTGCGGGCGCGCTTCGATTCTCAATTTGGCTTCTCAGATCTTTTACTCCCTCAGAAAAGCTATGCTGATCAATCTCTTTGTTTGCCCACTTTTCGCAAAGGTCGATAAAAACCTGTAAATAGTCGACCGATTGTTTAGCGTAGTCACCTTGTTGAACAATGATGTCTGCAAATTGCAGCGCTCGAATGCCATTATCGACTTGAGTGTGAAGACGATCACCACTCGCACGAATTTTCTGCACTTCATGGTCTACCGACTGGTTGACTTGTTGGACATTACGTAGCATTTCATCAACTTTTTCTTTTGATTCAATCGCTTCCGTCATATCAATCGAGGCCATCTCACCAACCGTTTTGTTGGCTTGTTTCACAGTTTGCTGGGCAACATTAATCTCTGCTTCAATTTTGTCATTGAGCCCTTTCGCTTTCACAGACAGATCTCGTACCTCTTGAGCCACAACAGCAAAACCTCGCCCAGCTTCTCCTGCTCGTGCCGCTTCGATAGCAGCATTGAGAGCGAGTAGGTTGGTTTGCTCTGATAACCCTCGCACCTGAGCTAACAACTTAAATACCGTATCTAGCTTGTCTGACATATCATGGATGCTGTGTACTGCCGAAATGCTGCGCTCTGATACACTAACTAAGGTATCGACAAATTGGCGAATGATGGCCTCGGTTTTAGGCAGCACTTGGCTAATGTCACTGTTTTGGTCACGATTACCCAATAAATTCTCAACCAGATCTGTGGTGATTTGATTCTGCTGTTCAGCAAGTTTTTGCAACTCAAAGTAGCTCTCATTTAATGTCTCAACGGATTCATCAACCACGCTGCGCTGGTGGTCAAGCGGATCAACAAGCTGCCTAGAAAGCACATTGAGCATAGGCGGAACATGATCAAGAGAAGGTTGCCCCGAACTAAGCGGGTCGCTGGGTTGCACATTTTTATTGTTAGAATTACTCGTGTTCTTAGGGATAACAAACCACGGAATCGCTGCGGCAAGGATAGTTAGGGCGACATTAATCATCGACGTCGACAAACTCATAGCGACACCTAACAATGTCACTTGTAAGCCCACGGCAATGACATATCGGACTCTAATACTGCTTTGTTGTGCTTTCATCATTCTTCCTTGAAGTCTGGTACCATTTCGTTACGAATCCACCGATAAGTACTGGCATATCTGCCTTGGAATTTTGCTTAGATCGAGAACCGACAAAGCCGCATTCAACTCAACCGCCACTCGAGGCATGCCCCAAACCACAGAAGAGGCCTCATTTTGAGCTATGGTTTGCGCACCTGCCTCTTTCATCCGGAGCAAGCCTTGTGCGCCATCTTTTCCCATTCCAGTCAGGATCACTCCGATTGCATGGCGGCCAACCGTTTCAGCCACCGCATCAAACATCACATCCACTGAAGGCTTATGCAAGTTCACCGCGTCTCTATCATCGAGCTCACAATACAAATGGTTATTACGACGCACTACCACCAAGTGCTTATCTCCTGGCGCTACATATGCACAAGCATTAACCAGAGGCGCTCGACTGGCACTAAGCTCCTGAACATTAATTTTGCTGTTCTGATTGAGTCTCGCGGCAAAGGAGGCAGAAAACATCGCACTAATATGCTGACTAATAATGATTGGTGGTAAACCAGAGGGTAAAGCAGACAACACCTGATTAACGGCTTCAGTACCCCCAGTAGAAGCACCAATTGCAATCAGTTCTACTTGGTGATTTCCTTTTGGTACCAATACAGGTTCAGCCGTTGCAGTCGCCGTTTGGCGAGCAACATTCGCACCTGCCGCCATTTTGATTTTCTCGTTCACCAGCAGCTTGTAGTTGACCATCTCAGCGGTATTTTCAACCGCGGGCTTGGGAAAGTAGTCCACCGCACCAAGCTCTAATGCTGCTAGCGTTGCTTCTGCACCATGCTGGGTCAGCGTTGAGATCATCACCACTGGCATTGGACGAAGACGCATCAAATTCTTTAAAAACTGAACGCCATTCATTTTCGGCATTTCAATATCGAGAGTAATCACATCCGGGTTGTGCTGTTTTATTAACTCGCGCGCTTCGAATGGGTCCTCTGCCATGGCAACCACTTGTAGTTCAGGGTCTGAATTAATCAGCTCAGACAACAAAGCTCTAAAAACCGGAGAGTCGTCAACAATGAGTACTTTTATCTTCTTCATTAGAAAAGCTCCACATCATCGTCATGAGGGCGATGAGTCTCTCTATCCAACTGATTGGCGTACTTCTCTTCTTGGTGCTGTAAGTTATGCACTTCATTAAATGGGATTCGCTTCAACCACGCTTTACCGCTGATAGGGTCAAACAACACTTTTCTAGGTTCCAAGCCACCGAGGTCCTGAGCTACAACCCTGAGCCCTTCCAGCTCGACGTAATTCAAGATAAAGGCAATGTTCTTCTCACCAACCATGCTATTTCTGCCTAGCATTTGCGCACCGCCAAACAACTTCACTCGCAGTGCAGATCGTCGCGCTCCCCTTTCAATTAATCCATTGCACAACATCTCCATTGCATAGCTGCCATAACGAGACGCGGTTGATACCAATTCGTCTGGTTGCCATGATTTCAGCTGTGTCTTGTTGTCAAACGGCAACAAGAAGTGATTCATCCCACCCACGGCCACTTCTTCATCCCACATGCAGGCGGCGATGCAAGAGCCTAGTCCTGTTGCGATAATTTCATCCTCTTCCTGGCTACAGTAAAGCCCGCCAGGGAAAACCTTCACTATATGCTTGTTCTTTAAAGGATGATAAAAACGGTCAAAGTGACTATTTTGGTATTTCGGTGTTTCTACTCTTACCCAGCTCATCGTCGATGCCTATTTCTTTACGTAAATGGTGTGCCCCAGATGGTGGAAAATATCTCTATCCGTTGGCATTCCTTCTGAATGACCAATAAAAAGCACCCCATTGGGTTTCAACTGCTGATGAAAACGTTGAATAAGTTTCTCTTGGGTGTTTCGATCAAAGTAGATCATCACGTTACGGCAGCAAATAAGGTCGAACTTTTCTGCAAATGACCAATCGTCTAACAAGTTCAAACGCTCAAAATGAATACGTTGTTGTAAACCCGCCTTACATTTAATTTTTCCTTGATGCTGACCAACTCCTTTAACAAAGCACGGCTTTAAATACTTCTTAGGAATACTAGATAGTGATTCATCGCTATAGATCCCTTCTTTAGCATGTGCAAGAACCGTGGTATCGAGATCTGTTGCTGTAATGTTCACATCATCAAAAAGCGACAGTGCATTCGCCCAGTGCAGTGAAGCAATTAAGCTATACGGCTCTTCTCCGGTTGAGCACCCTGCCGACCAAACCTTTAGCTTTTTCAGTCCCTGCTGACGCCACTCTTGTATCAAGACTTTCTCGATAAACTCGAAGTGGTGATACTCTCGGAAAAACTGGGTCTTATTGGTCGTTAGGCAGTTAATGAACTTCATCTGCTCAACGTGGTCTTGCTTGATAATCGCCTGGTATTCTTTAAAGCGCTCAAGGCCAAGACGTCTAAGCTCACGACTCACCCGCCCATAAACCATGGCTTTCTTTCGATCCGAAAAGAAGATGCCAACGTTTTTGTGCATAAACCACTGAATAAACTTGAAATCTTTATCAGTCAGTTCAAATTCTCTCGTCTCAGACATCTGATTCTCAGTATGCGCTAAAATTCTTCCCATTCGTCTCCGTCCTCTTCAAGCTTGAAGCTAGAATTGGCGACCTTAGGTTTTCGAATATCTCTGACGTTAGTCTCGACACTAGTTTGTACCGAAGGTTGTGAGTCAAACGTTGCCACGTTGCTGTCGGTCGCAAAGAAGTTCATTAGGTGCAGTAACTCTTTACCTTCGTTCTTAAGTGACTGACTTGCCGCAGACGTTTGTTCAACCAAAGATGCATTTTGCTGGGTCATTTCGTCCATGGTGCTAATTGCACGGTTAATCTCATCGATACCCGTTGACTGCTCAACACTCGACGACGCGATTTGAGCAATCAGCTCAGTCACTTTTTGTACCGCTTCAACAATTTCATTTAGCGTGTCACCAGACTCATCAACTAAGCGTGAGCCTTCATCAACTTTCTCAACGCTGTCTTTAATCAAGCCTTTAATCTCTTTGGCAGCTGCGGCACTGCGTTGTGCCAAGTTACGAACCTCACCTGCAACCACAGCAAAACCTCGACCTTGCTCCCCAGCTCGTGCAGCCTCAACAGCCGCGTTAAGCGCAAGTAAGTTAGTTTGGAAGGCGATTTCATCAATCACGCCAATAATGTCGGCAATCTTCTTACTCGCGGTATTAATTTCGGCCATGGCAGAGACAGCGTGCCCAACTACTTGACCACCTTTACTTGCTTTCTTCGCTGCGTCATCGGATAGCTCGTTCGCCCCTTTAGCGTTGTCAGCATTCTGGCGAACTGTCGCGGTCATCTGCTCCATACTTGCAGCGGTTTCTTCAAGATTCGACGCTTGAGCCTCAACACGTTGGCTCAAGTCATTGTTACCTTCAGCAATTTCTGTCGAGGCGGTCGCCACACGCGCTGAAGACTGGGTAATTTTATCGACCATGTTTCTCAGATTAAGAATCGAGGTGTTTACGGCATTGGATAAGCGGGCAAATTCACCGGTGTTGTCTTCAGGCATCGTAGTATTGAGGTTGCCGTCCGCGACCTGGCTCATGACATCGATACACTGACCAATTGGCGCGACCATAGTGTCGAGCAAATTATTAATGCCGTCACCAAGCTCTTTCATAAAGCCGTTGTATACGCTGGTATCAATGCGTTCCTCCAAATCACCAGCAATGGCTTTTTGAATCAGCGATTCCACCTGACGCTGACCGTCTTGCTGCTCAGTAATATCAACCCACTGCAACGCGGGCCCAATGTAGTTGCCTTCCCCATCGCGCATCGCGATACAGGTTAAGTTGAACTCAAGCCCACCCACTGCAATATTAGAAGAGAACGGAAGACGGTCAGGATTGGCAATAATGTTACGCTGGTGACTTGGGTTATTATGGAAAACGTCAATGTTCTTGCCAACAAGATTGCTAGCATCAAATCCGGTTAAGACTTTCTTAAGATCACTTTCTCGACTGCTTAACAGGGTTTGCAGTGCCGGGTTGAGGTAAGTAATGATGCCATCCTTATCCGCCATCATTAGGTTGGTTGTCATGCCAGAAACGGCAGAAGCAAGCCGCCCTATCTCTTCTTCTTTGGCGCGCTCTTCAGTGACATCACGCCACTCTAGTGTATTGCCAATATAGTTTCCTTGCGCATCATTAATCGCAGCAACATTGAGCTCAATCTTGATATCCGCAATGCTGATATCAGTGCTATAAGGCAGATTACTTGGGTCAGCGAGCAGTTGGCGTTGGTGAGCAGGGTTACGGTGGAACTCGTCAATACAACGCCCCATTAACCACTCTTCACTAGCAGTGAATCCTGACCATACAGAACGCATTGTCGCCTCATGTTTTTTAAAGAGGCTGATGGTCTCTTGGTTGGCATAGGTGATTTGAAGATCTCTATCAATCATTACCATCGCCGTTTGCGCTTGATCGACTGCCGCTTTGAGGCGTGATATTTCGTTATTCTGTTTAATGCTCTCTGTGACGTCAGACCATTCTAGGGTGTTCCCCACATAGTTACCCTCGGCATCTATGATTGCACCGACATTGAGTTCAATCAGTACATCTTTAACGTTGATGGTTGTGCTATAAGGCAGATTTGCGGGATTGGAGAGCAACTGGCGCTGGTGGCTGGGATTGGCATGGAATAGGTCGATACAGTAACCCAGTAAAAACTCTTCCGTCGCTTGGAAGTTCGGCCAAACTGACTGAAACAACGTTTCATGAGTTTTAAGCAGATCAACCGACTTCTGATTGACATAAGTGATCTTAAAGTCTCGATCTATCATCATCAATGCGGTTTGCGCTGCGTTCAAGGCGGAGAACAACTGCTCTTTCGTTATGCCTTGTTCCTGCTCGAACTCTTCAGTTAATGTATCTTGTGTCGGTGCTTCAAATTGAACTGAAGGCGTTGTTTTCCTATTCCAAAATGCCATGAGTTTTCCCTCACTGGTTGCTTCTGACGTGTCTCACCAAACGAATAACGTTATCTATATCTGCATTAAACCCAACTCTCTTCCTCTTGGATGGGAGTAGGGAGCGCTGCAATATCAAACAGCGCTTCCAAATGAATCAAAATTAGGTGTCCATTGGCGACCGATGCAATGCCACGCACGTAGCTATGATCGACATTGCTCGATACATGTGGTGACGGCTTAATCTGCTCTTCAGTCAGTGGATATACCTCTGATACACCGTCAACGATGATGCCAAGCGGATGCTTGTGGGAGTCGTTCAATACAATCACCACGGTTGTTGCGCTGATCTCTGCCGGAGACAACCCAAAGCGCATGCGCAGATCAACGATCGGGACATATTCCCCACGAATCTCGAGCACACCTTTCATGTATTCTGGAGAGTTCGGCACCTGTCGCACCTCGTTCCAGCCACGCACCTCTCTAACATCCAAGATTGGCACACCGTACTCTTCATCCTCGAGAACAAAGCTGAGAAACTCTTGCGTCATGATCATTGTTCAGCCCTTAATATTCTGTCGATATTTAGCAGCTCTTCCGTATCGAGCAGCGACATGACATGATCACCAACATTAATCAGCCCTTGTAGATAAGGCGTAACTGTGGAGTCCCCAACAGTGGGATAGAGCTCGTTGTTTCCTCTGCTCACCACATCGCTAACCGCATCCACAACCAGCCCCATTAAGCGCTCTTGGTCCTGGTCGTTACAACGCAATACGATAACCACAGTTGTTGGTCGATAATCGTTAATACCGATAGAAAAGCGTAACCTCAGGTCGATCACTGGCACTATCATGCCGCGTAGATTTATCACTCCGCGAACAAAATCAGGCGCCCTTGGAATGGGGGTTGGTCGCTCCCATACGCGTATCTCTTCAACGTCTTTGATCTCTACCCCATACAGTTCGTGGGCGAGCTTGAAGCTGAGAAAGTCAGCACTCTCACTGACTTCACCGCTGACGTTTTCAAACAGCATCTCAGCTTGAGCTTCAATACTCTGTTTGGAAGAATCTGATACGCTGCGAATATCTACAATGTCATTGGTCATTGTTCTCTCCGCCTCCTACGCTGCGATGCCTTTATGAGGACTCTCAGGCGCCCGGTTTAAAAAGTGAGTAATCAAACCCTGAATATCTAAAATCAGTGACACAGAACCATCACCTAAAATCGTCGCACCGGAAATACCTGCCACCTTGGTGTAGTTCGACTCTAAGCTCTTTATCACCACTTGCTGTTGATCAAGTAACTCGTCCAGCAATAATCCAACTCGATTCCCCGCAGCCTCAACAAAACACAAAATACCGCTATCGAGACCTTCACTCTTACCCATTTCCAACTCATCTTGCAGGCGTAGAATCGGAATGTTTTCTTCGCGCAGTCGATATAACTCAACACCTCCGGAGGCCAGTTTTATGCACTCAGGATCAATTTGAATCGATTCAACAATAGTTAGCAGCGGAATGACATACACCTCTCCCGCCACGCGTACTAGCTGACCGTCGAGAATGGCCAAGGTGAGAGGTAAGTTAATAGTAAAGCAGCTCCCTTTGCCGAGCTCGGACTCCACTTCAATGTGGCCGCCAAGCTCTTCGATGTTACGTCTGACGACATCCATACCGACACCGCGCCCTGATATATCAGACACCTCTTCGGCAGTGGAGAAACCTGGGGCGAAAATCAAATTCATGATCTGTTTGTCGCCAAACTCTTCGCGGCGCGAATCTTGAGACAACACACCCTTCTCGATCGCCTTGTTCCACAGCTTGTCGCAGTCAAGGCCCGCACCATCGTCTTTTATTTCGATGACGATGGCTCCGCCTTGATGATAGGCATTGAGCTCAATAGTCCCGACCTCACTCTTACCTGACTCTACACGCTGCTGAGGCTGCTCAATTCCATGGTCGATACCATTGCGAACTAAATGCACGAGTGGATCAACAATGCGCTCAAGAACCGTTTTATCTAGCTCGGTTTGCTCACCGACAATGCGCAGTTCGACCTGTTTATCTAAGCGGCCAGACAAATCGCGAACCAAGCGAGGGAAACGGCTAAATGCAAAGCTCATCGGCAGCATACGAATGTTAAGCACATTCTCTTGTAAGTCTTTACTGTTTTGCAGCAGTTGATCTAAGCCCGCTTTCAACTTCTCTAGCTTATCCATGGTGAAGTCGTTGCCAATCTCAGTCAGCATCGACTGGGTAATAACGAGTTCACCGACCAAATTGATCAAGCTATCCACCTTGTCGATATCAACGCGAATGGAACTGACGCTCGACTCAGATTTAGCCACCTTGGTTGCTTTACTTACGGTCTCTTTTTCATTCTCTGGGTCAGCAGCAGGTGCCGCGTTGGCTGATTGTTCTGTCGCTGGTGGCTCTGCGTCTAACTCAATGCTGCTGGTTTGCTTCTGCCCAGACTTGATCTCTAAATCACATTCATCTTCGACCCATTCAAACACCTCTTGAATCAGAGCCTTTTCAACACTGCTATCTAACGTCGCTTTCCACGCCAGAAAGCACAGCTCTGCTTCAATGGCATTAACGTCAGGTAGCTGTTGAGTATCCACCTCAATCAAACAGGAAGGATCTAAATCTTTAAGCTCTCGCAAGATACGCAGAGGATCATTGCCGCTAAAGAAAATTTCGGGATGAGGCGAAAATGTCACCTCCCAAGCTTGGTTTTGCAAAGGTTGTTGCTCTGCACTTGCCAGCGGCTGTTCGCTTTCGCTAGCCTGTTCTCCAAGAAGTAGTGCTAGCTGTTTCCCGACAGACTCTTTCAACTCAAGGTTGACTTCACTACCCTGCTCATGGCCTTCAAGCATGCTGTGAATACAGTCCCCACTCTTGAGAAGTAGATCGATGGTTTCAGATGTGAGGGCACGTTCGTGATTGCGAACTAAATCGAGATAGGCTTCGACATTATGAGTAAACTCACTGATATCGAGTAAATTAAATGTCCCCGCACCGCCCTTAATCGAATGAGCAGCTCGAAAGATAGTATTGATCGACTCATCTTCTATATGAGCGGGGTCCAAATTTAGTAGAACATCTTCAAGTACTTCAAGATTTTCACGACACTCCTCGTAAAACATCTTGCGTAGCTGTTCCATGTCTAATGCCATATTGTCGCCTCACCAAGTGACGTTGCTGTGAGAATAAGCTGCTAGATTACGCGTTTTAGTGTTTTTAGAAGCGTATCTGGATTAAAGGGTTTCACTAGCCAGCCAGTTGCTCCAACAGATTTTCCCTGCTGTTTTTTATCAGTACTGGTCTCGGTGGTTAGCATCAGAATCGGAATAAACTTGTACTGTGGTTTTTCGCGCAATGCTTTGACCAACTCAAAGCCACCCATATTTGGCATATTGACGTCGGATATCACCACATCAAACTTAGCAGTGTTTACTTTGCTCAATGCATCTCGTCCATCATTGGCGGTTTCTACGTCATAACCCGCATCACGCAAAGTATGACTCACCATTTGGCGAATAGAGACGGAATCATCCACGGCGAGAATTTTCGTCATATTACTGTTCTCCGGCTTCAGTATTGATATCAAACTGTAGATTCAGACCAAGCGTATTGATGCCTTCAAGCAAAGCTTGAGTCGGTTGCATCAATTGAATGTCTACGTCATTGGATTTGGCAGAAAGGAATAATGAAGTGAGGGCTTGTAAACCAGCAGCATCAACTCGTCCTACATGAGACGCGTCAATGTTGAGCGGTTCGTTGGTCGCGAGCCATGTTTGGTATTGAGAAGCAGAGTCAAGCACAGTCGAAATTTCTAACGACTCAGGCAATAAACAATCCATGTTTTACCCTTAACTTATTTATTATTTTTCCTAGCCATATTAAGCAAGATGCTTAATACCAGCGTAGGAAGGATTCACTAATCCGCAAGTTAGGTATATTGGGGAACTGGAAAATTAGAATGTTGGGAGGTGGAGCGTCTAGCGGGATTGTCTTTTTTTTTAATAGATTAGTTAGGATTGTTTAGAGAAGATGAAAACTTAACTTTTGTTCTATTCAGCTTGAATATGCCGCCCCACCTCACTGATTTACAGTGTAAAAGAACAGGTTCATTTACACTGTAAACTGATATCACCGTAGAACTATTTACAGTGTAAACAGGAGGGGGCGAATACTAGCTTTCTAGCAATAGTTGATGTAGTTGCTGCTTAAATGCAAGTTCGACCTGTTTTTGCCCAGTATAACCAAACTCTACTTGGCATCTATGCCAACTCCACCTTTGAATGACTTTACGTATAAACAACTCGCTCGCCTGTTCTACTCGATGAGGAGTACTCTTCCACCAATTATCAATAAATGGAATCACGGCTTCATAGCTAGAACCACCGCAACAGTAATTCATCAATAGGCCTCTAGCGCCCGTATCTTCAACGGAAGCATTAGTATTTACTAGCAAACTACGGAGAAGTTCAGTTTCAATCTCACTGTGCAGTTCACTAACTGAATAATGAAGTGAAAATGCAAAGTGCAGGTTCGCTGACTTAAGCCAACTAGACCTACCATTGGCCATGACAATTGAGTATGTACCGCTAGCTTGATCTCGTTGGCTGCCAAGCTTAATCGGCGTAAATCCGCAGCTGTTCCAAAACTGGATCAACTCTTCTGTGGCAC
>NZ_JATABG010000023.1:0-37498 GCF_036533755.1 Vibrio sp. M260118
TGAATAACTGAAGCAATTACAGCAATTGTCATGGTGATAACAAGAACAAATAGTGATACTGGCGTTGGGATTGCCCACTCCGTGCCCACCAGCATCATCTTGATGCCAATAAACACCATAATAAAAGACAGAGCAGGTTTTAAGTAAACAAACTTATCCATCATGCCTTGCAAAACAAAATAGAGTGAACGCAACCCAAGCAGCGCAAATACGTTCGCCGCTAATACCAAGAATGGCTCACGAGTTACTGCAAATATCGCTGGAATAGAATCTAAGGCAAACATTACATCCATAAATGCGATCACCGTGATGACAATAAGCATTGGCGTTGCGACACGCTTGCCCTTTTCCACTATTGTTAGCGCGTTTCCACTGAAATTATCGCTAACTGGCATCAGTCTCCTGATCACGCGCTCCGGCAATGGATTAATTTGCTCATCGCCTTTGTCTCTCGCGAGTTGAATCCCTGTCCAAATTAGGAACAGCGCAAACACATACAACACCCAGTGATACTGAGCAAGCAACTGAGCACCGACGGCAATCATTATTGCGCGCAATAGTAGTGCTCCAAATACCCCCCAAAGTAGCGCTCGAGGACGTAAAGCTTCAGGCACTGAATACTGGTGAAAAATGATTGGGAACACAAACAAGTTATCGACACTTAATGACTTTTCCAATAGGTAACCAGTGATAAATGCCGTAGCTGCTTTAGACGCGCTGTAGTCACTATGAGGCGCGTACATTGGCCACAACAGATAGATCGATGCAGCGAAGACAAACGCAAGTGCGAACCAAAACAGGCTCCACAGCAGCGCTTTGTTGATGGAGATCTTTCCACCGCGAGTTTGATAAATATCGAGCGCGACTAAAGCCAAGATAAGAATGCCGAAGCAGTAATAAGTCATTGGGGTCATAAATCCTCCACACGCGGAGGGAACGGGCTATTTTGAGATAGTAGAGTCCCACCGCAAACAAACAATCTACGCAAAAATAATTGGCGTAGCATTTGACTACGTTGGTCTCGTCGAAATAGATGCTGAATATGACTATCAGCAACATTTATACTTACCGGATAGGTCTGAGCCTAACGAGATGACGATAAGTAAACCAGAGGCGACTACTCCCCAAACAAGGCGAATTCTATTCCTGCCATAGGTCGATGTCTACATATAAAATCAAAAAAGGAGCAAAAATTTTTGCTCCTTTTCCACTGCATTCATAAGGTACTTATTATATTGATGGTTCTGTCAATTTGGACGTTACACTCCACCGATTGGGATAAAGTATACCAGTGCTGACCATACGCCAATCCAGCTTACGACGACAGCGACATCAATCCAATCTTTACTCCACATAATACCCTCCTTTGAGTACTACCCATTCGTAATACGAACCCAAGGAGTATTTAGCAACCTTTATGCCAATGCTGACATCCGTTATCGTTGTGAGTTTGGTTAAGCGTGTGGGGCTTGTCAGTTAGTAATTTAATAAAGCAATCTGCCATTGAGAACGTGGTAACCATACCTTCATTCTCCATGTTCAAAATCGCTTCATAGCCCTCTTTCCCTTTCATGGTATAAGCAGAGGATGTCCCGTTATACGTGGCTTGTGGGTCAATTTTTCGCCACTCGCCTTCACTGTTTCTTAGCTTAAGATCTAAAACACGCTGACCTTTATCTGCCGAAGGATCATATTTGAAGTCGAGATTGTGTGTATAAGGGTATGAGCCGTCTCCGGTTCCCTCAATGCCATTATTAAAAGCATTATCTAGCGCGCCTTCTAACACAAGCGGCAAAAATTCGCCCTTAATCTGATAGATACCAATTGGAACGGCAAATGGAAGAATCTTACCTGCGATGTCTGCAACCGAGATATCACCCGGGTAGAGGGAGTTACGAACACCGCCTGCGTTATGAATAGCGAAATCAACACGATGACCTTGTTGCTCCATCATATAGACGAATGACTCTGCAACGAGCGGTGCTACTTCACTCGGGCCTTGTGCATCGGGCACGCGAATATGACGAAGCTTTTTCTCTGTGGTAGAAATAATCGTATTTTGTAGTTCACGTACTTGGCAAGTGTAGTTATCGTTCAATACGCTTTGTACTTTGCTGTCTTTTTTACACACGATGACATTCGGGTGGTTGTCTATATAATCACGTGCTTTTAGGTATGGGTCGTCACTATGCACAGCACTCATGCTCGCATCAATGAATACTCTGCGACCTAATAGAAGCTCATTTGTGCCGTTAAATGAAGCCAAGCTTCCATCAGGATTAAACTCCAGATCACAGTGCCCGAGCGTCAGTGCATGGAAGCCTGCTTGAACAACATGGGTATCATTAATCTTGATACCGTACTCATCTTCATCCGCTAAGCCAATATCAGAAAAGTTACCCTGCAACTTATGGCTATGCCCACCAACAATCACGTTAATCCCTTGTACATGCAAAGGAAGTTCTAAGTCAGCTTCGTAGCCCATATGACTGAGTAGAATAATTTTATTAATGCCCGCCGCATGGATCTGTTTGACGGTATTTGTGGCAGTTTCAATCGAGTTGACAAACGGAGTATCAAAATCTGGATTTGAGATATCAGCCATTTTATCAAGCGCGAGTGAGAACACCGCGACTTTATCATCGCCGATTTGCTTCTCTATCCATTGCGCTGACTTTGTCTGATCGACGAAACTCAATACACGTGGATTGCCAGATAGGCGCGTCGTTTTATCAGCCAATTCATTGGTCAGATCCCAGTTGCCAGCCAATAGCGGAAAATCAATCTTCTGCGCGAATTTCGCAACAGGCTCATTACCCATATCAAGTTCATGATTACCAAGCGCCATTGCATCTATCTGAAGGTTGTTAAGCATAGTTGCATTAGCATCGCCCTTAAACAGTGAAAAGTAGAGCGTGCCTTGAAAGCAATCACCTGCGTGAAGAAACAGGAACTCTTGGTTATTCACTTCAGCTTGCTTTCGTAGCTGCTGAACGCGAGTGGCGATCCTGGCAAATCCACCTGCACTCACAAACGGAGAAACGCTATCATTATCTACATTAATAGTTAGCTGTAACGACGTCGGTTCAAAATAGGAGTGGGTATCATTGATGTGAGCAATTCTAAGTTTGGTTGTTTTATTGTTTTTATCTGTCATATTTTCTCTCTCTTTTGGCCGATTTTATCGTAATCCATATGACAGAATCATTATCTTTCACACTTTTTTTGAAATGCTCTCGTTCATGCATTGAAAAATGAGGAACAAACCATAGACCACTGTGACGAAACTAAAAACTGGTTTGTGACTTAAATGCCTGCTAATCAAAAACTTTTCAATTATGCTTGTATTAACTACAGCGTAATGGAGCCACTCTATGAAGCTAGAGCGAATCGAAATATCTGGTTTTCGCGGTATTAAACGTCTTTCCATCGCCTTTGATGATCTTACGACATTAATAGGTGAAAACACTTGGGGTAAGTCTTCATTGTTAGATGCACTTTCTGTTGCCCTGCCACCTGAAGGTATACCTTATCAATTTACTTTAACCGACTTTCATGTCGACTATTCAATTTCTCATCCTCAAACACAGCATTTACAGATTGTCCTTAGTCTTGTTTCGACAGATAAAAACGAGATTAAATCTGGTCGATATCGCAAGATCAAGCCTATTTGGGTCCCGGATGAACAGGGTAGGAACCGTATCATCTATCGGTTGAGTGCGTCGCGTAATCAATACGATATTACCACTAATTATACTTTTCTTGATTTAGAGGGTAACCCGATTCCTCTGCATCACTCAGACAAGTTGGCTCAAGAATTAATGACGCTGCACCCTGTGATACGCTTACGAGACTCGAGACGCTTTGAACGTCCTATTTCAGATAGCAAAGACGTTAACGCACGTATGGAAAAACGCATTGGCAATACGTGGAGACGGCTGATGGCGATTCCTGGTCACGTCAACAAGGGGGAAATGCGAAGTAGTCTTAACTCGATGAGGGCTTTGGTTGAACATTATTTTTCTTTTAAGTCCAACACCCGTAAGGATATTCGTAAACAGCGCGATGGGATTTTCTTTAATGCATCACCAGGTTCAAAAAGCATCTCCCAAGTGGTCGAGGAAACGCAAGACAAGCAGACTCGCTTACTGTTTATGGGGCTGTTAAATGCCTATCTACAAGCAAAAGGGCCAACAACCCTGAGGCGCTGCGCTCGGCCACTGTTAATTGTCGAAGACCCAGAAGGTAGATTGCACCCCACCCATTTAGCACGCGCTTGGGGCTTACTTCAGTTGCTACCAATGCAAAAGATCTTAACCACTAACAGTGGTGAATTACTAGGTCAGGTTCCCCTTTCAAGTATTCGACGTTTGGTACGCATGAACGATCGCACCATTACCAAATATATTCCCGACCAAGGTCTCGGCCGCGACGAACTAAGACGAATTGGTTTCCACATTCGATTCCACCGCTCTGGCGCATTGTTTGCTCGATGTTGGTTGCTGGTCGAAGGTGAAACTGAGGTGTGGTTATTTAATGAACTTGCAAACCAGTGTGGATACAACTTAGCAGCAGAAGGTGTGCAGATTATCGAGTTTGCTCAGTCAGGATTAAAGTCACTGATAAAGGTCGCCAAAGCTTTTGGTATCGATTGGCATATCGTTACTGATGGTGATGCTGCGGGTAAAAAATATGCCGCTGCTGTAATGGCTCAGCTTGGCCAAGACCAGCAAAGACATCGTCTTACTGAGTTACCTGATAGAGATATTGAGCATTTTCTTTATAACAATGGTTTTGAACCCTTCTTCAAAAACATGCTCAGAATACCGCTTGACCACCCGATACCTGCGAAAAAAGTGGTTACACGCGTATTGAAGAAGTTCGCCAAGCCAGATCTTGCCTTAGCCATTGTATCTCATTGTGAGAATCAAGGAGTCGAAGGTATCCCGATTCTTCTGCGCTGGACATTGAAACGCGTTGTCACTATGGCAAATGGAAATACGTAACTTGTTCAAAAATCAAAAAAGCGGCATCTAGAAACTAGATGCCGCGTATCAAAAATGCTGCTGATACAAATCAATCGGGGGTGTCCCTATATGAGCATAGGACGATTATCAAAGGCTATGAACGAGTCGGTAAGCTCGCATCAGCCTGAGATTGGTTTGAGTTTTGATAAACCCACATGCCGCTCGCCTTCATTAAGTAGCCAAAAACACCACCTAATATTAACGAAGGAACTACAAGCTGCCAGTTGCCATCAGCGGCGAACGTCGCACATGAACCAATAAAGGTACCCGGAATGTAACCGAGCCAAGATTGTTTCGCTTGCGCGCACATCAAAAATGCCACAACCGCTGTAATCACATAACCAAGGATCTCAAGCGAAGCTAACTGTGATAACTGGATAATCACCATTGCCCAAAATACACCGCTCATATTGGTTATCAAACTTACTGATAGACCTTTTAAACCGTCATTTGGTGATGCGAAGTAGCTTGTGCAGCCAAGAAAGCCTGCCCAAGTTAAAAGACCTAATGAGACAGCGATCCAGCCCCAAAGTCCGGATAAGATGCCTGTTGTAAGAGAAATAGCGATTAGAGTGCTCATCATGCCTCGCAGAGTGTGTTATGTGACACGTCAAAAGTACGAGTGAGCATAATAGGTTAAACAGCGTCGCATTCACGTGATAAAGATCTCATTGATAGCGCAATTATATGTATGCAATAACTATAAATTGTGACGCAAACGCTATTTCAACATAATTAGTAAATACCAAATTTACAGTACAGAAGGCTTACCTTTCATCATTCGCGCACCTTCGCGTTTGATACACTCTACGAGCGGGTTCTCAAGCATGTCGGCACGCCAAATAAAGGAAAGCGTTCTTTCCATGGTCAGCTCTGGAACATTAAGCGCGACAAGTTGACCACTGTCGATAAATCGCTCTACGTCTAAATACGGCAAACACGTGAGATATTGACCGTTCTCTACCATACTGCGTAGAACAGGTACGTGCTCATATTCGCGCCATACATCGAGATCCTCAATTAAATGATGAATAGAGCTATCAAAAATTTTGCGAGTACCACTACCATGTTCACGTAATACCCACTGCGCTTGTTCCAACTGGGCAAGACTGACAGTACTGTGCTTAGCAAAAGGGTGATGAGCCGCTGCAACTACGGTTAAGTGATCACGACACCAAACCTCTTGATTGAGGCGATTGTCATCACATCGACCTTCGATAATTCCAATATCATGCTTATAATCAAGCACACCTTGGATAACGCTATCGGTACTTCTCACTTCTAGAGAAATACGCATCTCTGGAAATGAATTATCAATAATACTGATTAAGTCTGGGACTAGGTGTTCGGCCGGAGTTTGACTAGCACCGATTTTGAGATTGCCACTGAGTAGGTGTTGTTCATAAAAGCCCATTTCAATCTGTTGTGCATCTTGCAATAGACGTTTTGCCTTTGGGCGTAGCCACATACCCCAATGAGTAAGTGCCATCTGCTTGCCTTGCCTTTCAAACAAAGGTCTTCCGAGCATTTTCTCGAGTTGCGCGAGCGACATACTGGTAGCCGATTGAGTTAATGCAAGTTTGTCCGCAGCCAAACTAACACTTCCCGTGTCCGCAACAGCGTCAAAAACCGCGAGCTGTTTTAATGAGTACCGCATAACTCTCATATCCTTCTTATGTGCGAAATCTCGCTAATTTAGTTATTTCCTATGGAATCAGATAATTCTGATAAGCAAGCCGTTTCATTTTACCAGTCCTACACGCCTTATCAATATTATTGATAAAGATTTTAAAAATTATCAATTTTACCTGTACGTTTCGCCACCCTATTCTGAACTCACAGCGAACAACGCAGCGCTGTGAACTTAAGGAGGTTAAGAATGATATTTCGAATTGGGAGCATGTATGGCAACTGCGAAAACAAATAACCAATACTTTTCACCAATAGAGATGATGGCTGAAGCAGAGAAATTTGCGCTCAGTAAGGCGAAGAAAAGCAGTGGTATGACTTTAAGCCTAGCCATCATGGCTGGTGCATTTATTGGCCTAGCGTTTCTTTTTTATATAACGGTAACAACCGGGAGTGCCGATGCAGGCTGGGGACTCAGTCGCTTAGCAGGCGGACTCGCTTTCAGTATGGGTTTAATCCTGATTGTGATTTGCGGTGGCGAATTGTTTACCAGCTCTGTGCTATCAAGTATTTCATGGGCGAATAAGCAAATCAGCTTCAGCAAGATGCTTTCGATTTGGGGCAAAGTTTACGTTGGCAACTTTATCGGTGCAATGTTCTTGTTGACCATAGTTTCAGCGGCAGGTTTGTACCAGATGGACCATGGTCAGTGGGGGCTTAACGCGTTAAACATTGCTCAGCATAAGTTACACCATACACCTGTACAGGCATTTGCTCTGGGTATCTTATGTAACTTGCTTGTTTGTTTAGCTATTTGGTTAACCTTTAGCAGTGCAAATGCAATGACTAAGGCAGTAATGACCATTTTGCCTGTTGCCATGTTTGTCTCTAGTGGTTTCGAACACTGCGTAGCAAACATGTTCATGGTGCCGCTTGGCATTGTAATCCAGAACTTCGCCCCAGAAAGCTTCTGGCAGCAAATCGGCACAACAGCGATTCAGTATTCAGACCTAAACATTAAACAGTTTGTCCTAGCGAACCTTATTCCGGTAACGCTTGGCAACATCGTCGGCGGTTCGGTTCTTGTAGGACTTGCCAACTGGGGTATCTACCGCAGACCACAACTTAAAGCGACAAATGTTCGCGCAATTACAACCACAACTCAGATTAAATCGGCTAAGGACGTCACTATGAACAGCAATATTACTGCAACAGAAATCATGAACAACAACCCAATCGTTTTACGTGCAGAGATGCCAACATCAGTGGCTATCGACACGCTATTAGACAACCACCAAATCAGCGCGCCAGTTTGCGATATTGAAGGACGACTAATCGGTTTCTTCTCAGCGCACGACATCATGGTAGACCTTTGGTGCCAAGACTATATCCCAACAGCATCGCAAAAAGTTGTCGATATTATGTCTCGCGAAGTGGTTGCAATTGATGCTAAAGACAAGCTGGTCGATATTGCTGAATATCTATGTATCGATAAAGAGCAACTATACCCAACAACAAGTATGGGCATCGCAACGCAGTTTACGACTCTTTCATTAGAGGAACGCGCAAAAGCAATGAAAGTAAGCAAACCGCACGTATTACCAGTTTTGGAAGACGGTAAGTTGGTCGGTGTGATTACGCGTGAAAATGTACTTGCAGCACTTCGCCCTATCTACGGTGAGCGTATCAGCGTTGTTGAAGAGCGTGAACTAGAAACAGCGTAACAACATACTCTTATGTCACTACGAATTTTGATCAGGAAATAAGTCGCTTGATCAAATAAGCCCCCAACATTTGTTGGGGGCTGCCAGCTTTAAGGCTTGCTAAACTACTTCTTAATACCTTCGACATGCAGTTCCATGTCTACATAGCTAGATGCGCCCATAACAGGGATGTTAAAGTCAGCAAGCTCTAGACGAGTAGTACCAACAAAACCCGCACGAGTTCCACCCCAAGGGTCTTGACCTGCGCCAACAAAGGTCGCGTTGATCGTAATTGGTTTAGTTACACCATGTAGGGTTAAGTCACCATTCACATCGAGTTCGCCATTACCTTTGTCGACAACACTACTACTGGTGAAAGTAGCATTCGAATACTTAGACGCATCGATAAAATCTGAGCTACGAATGTGTTTGTCGCGCTCTGCGTGGTTTGAATCTAGGCTAGTCGTATCAACGTTCACTGTTACCTTTGAAGCAGCAATGTCTGCTGGGTCGTAGGAAAACTCGCCGCTAAAGGTGTTAAAGCGTCCTTGAATAAAGCTGTAACCTAGGTGGCTTACTTTGAAGTTAATCGAAGCGTGTGCCCCTTTAGTGTCGATCATGTAATCCGCTGCGCTCGCACCCATTGGTAATGCCATTACCATCGCTAGTCCGGTAGCAAATAACGTTTTTTTCATTTTGAAGCTCCTATCATTTTGCGTAGCGTGTTGTCTTTGTTAATAAAGTGGTGTTTTAGTGCCGCAAGTGCATGAACTGCGGCAAGGATAATCAGTGACCAAGCGGCGTAGAAATGAACCTCGCCTGCAATATCAGCTTGGTTGGCAATTAACGCCCCCAAACTTGGGACAGTGAACCAATTGAATACGTCAATTCCTCTGCCATCGGCTGTAGAAATTAGGTAACCAGAACAAAACAGTACAAACAGAATTGCGTACATAGCCAAGTGAGCAAGTTTTGCTCCCAAAACCTCGTAGCTTGCGCCCTTCACTTTCGGTGACGCCGTCACGATTTTCCAAACTAAGCGAAATAGAGTTAACCCACCGAGTAATAAACCAATTGATTTATGCCAGTGCGGCGCGGTGCGATACCATTCACTGTAATAGGATAGGTCTACCATCCATAGCCCTACGGCAAATAAGCCGATCACTACCAGTGCTGAAAGCCAATGCACGACTCTTGCGACTAAATTGTAGTTTTGCGTTTCCGTTTTCATTTAACAGCCTTAAACGTTAATGACTCTTATTTGAGTTAAGAGTACATACACAACCATTGTTGCAACAGATTATTTACCATTTTTTACATAAGCGTAATCAGCTTTACTTGATGAAGTCATTCAAAATTTCTGAATAAGTCGATTTCAGTGAGTTCAGAAAGCGCTTTCCTGCTCCATCTCGTAAATTTCGTCTGCAATATCAACAACCTTACGTTCAATTATTGATTGAGCATCAGAAAGCCCTTTGTTGTAAAAGGCTGAACCAAACTTAGCGACAACGAAATCAAATAGAAACTCAGCATCAAATTGGCCAATTTCAATTTGCAGTTCATCTTCGAGATAGGTTTGCAGCTCAGCCGACATCGCCTGCTTTTGTTGTGATGTAAATTCAATCTTAGACATAAACCCTTAAAGTCCCATGTAGTTTTGACGATTAAGTGTAACGGAATTTAATAAGCGCATGTTAGGCTTAGTACGCTTATCGTTTAATATGGAGAGATGGGTCTTGTTGTTGGATGTGCTAGTTCAAAGCGTTAACGAGTTTCAAGCCGATTGTATGGCGTTGTGTGAAAAGCACTATCCTACCATTCACAACAAAGGCATGAGTGAACACCATTTAGGCTTAGCCTTTGCTCGTCGCCTATCGCGCACCCTCAATGAATTCGGCCATGATTACGAGTACAAAGCGCTCGATAGTCAAGGAAACGCAGACCTCCCTCACCACTATCGAATTAGTTCAGAGATTGGTACGGTTTGGGTTCTTACCTCTCATTTAGTCAGTGCCGGCCCGTCTTGTCGTAAGAAGCTTTTTCGCACCATTGCTCAGTGGCAAGAAGAGTATGGCTACGCAATTCAACCTAATGATCTATTGCTTCTACTCACTGATCACTGGATTACGCGCAACAAGCAGAGCCGTGAACTGCTTCACTGGTGGACAGGTCAACTACCTGATGAGATTGATGAGTATAAAATTCAGGGTATTACTCTCTATGAAAGCGAATCGTTACTTGCTCAGTCTTTAGAGCAACATTTCAACATTAGTCCCTATTATGTAAAGGCGACTCACCCACTTAAACGCGCCACCGACCAGCAACTTGTGCGCAAGTACATTCAATTATATTCGGTGATCCAACTCAGTTAGCCAACACACCAAATTCAGCCTAGATCAAAACTTTGTTTAGCCACGCAATGCTTACATTGACATCAGTAAGCTAGTGACACTACTATCAAGTGTTTCTGTATTCCGTGTTGAATACTGTTTTGGGTAAGATTTTTGGGTGTAATTATGATTCTGTCCACTAAGCAGCAGTTTGTGGATTGCCTTTCGTTAGATGAAAACTCGCGCTATATCGCAAAGTATAACGATTTAACGCTGACAAGCGTTTTTCAGGCTATCTACGACGGTGCAGATCAGGTCATTGGCGTTGAAGCGCTGGTTCGCATTCATCACGATCAGTTCGGTCCGATCAGACCAGATCGATTCTTTCATCGTCATGACTTCACTCAAGAAGACAAACTCAATGTAGAGCGCCTAAGCCGCGTTATTCATATCCGCAATTTCTGTCGCTCTGAATACCGCCATCTGCTCATCTTTCTCAACGTACTCCCGTCAGCTGGGGAAACCTTCGCTCTCGGAAATATCAACTCGATGCTACTCTCTCAACGACTCAAGGCACTCAATATTGATAACTCACAGGTAGTAATGGAAGTGGTAGAGTTTGATGCAAATAACGAAGACCGACTAACCAAAGCCATCCAAAACCTTGCCGAATGTGAATTTAAGATCGCTGTTGATGACTTCGGCATGAATGCATCGACAAGTGAGCGCGTAATGCGCTTGCAACCAAATATCATCAAGCTCGATCGATCCTTATTACTCTCGTATATGAAGGGATCGCACGAACCACTTAAGATCGGATTAGAACTGGCGAAAAAGATTGGCGCTCAGGTGGTGGTAGAAGGGATCGAAACAGGACAACAGCTAAGCACTATGCGTGCGTTAGGCGTTGATTTTTACCAAGGATATTATTTAGGTTTGCCGCAACCTCTAAATACCGTTTACGACGATGAGTTTGGCCTACATGACAACTTGGGCGATCCAAGCGTCGTCTACCGACAAGCGTAAACTCTTCCCCATACATCATCAAACATTCATCGTATTTTTAGAAGTTTAATATTTTAACTTTGACTCACCTATATATATTAACACTCCACGCTTAATTTAATTAACAAGATATTCCACCAATATTAATAGTTTAATCAATTTATTGTTCTAGATCACTAGACGTAAATCTATTGCTCGTGCCACAGCCAGAACTTCTGTACATTCTTTGACACAATTTGAAACGAATTGTTTCTACTATTCATGTTCCGAGGAGAGTTCTATGCTGGAGTTGTTAATTGGTTTGGTTGTGACCATTGCCGTTGGCTATTTCATCGTGAAAGGTTATAAAGCAGCGGGTGTGCTATTAACCGCAGGTATTCTACTACTGATTCTAACAGGCCTAATAGGTCACACAGTACTGCCTGCTAAAGTAACATCAACAGGCAATATATTTACTGATGCATTAGAGTACGTTAAGTACATGCTTCAATACCGAGGTGGCGGCTTAGGTATGCAAATCATGCTACTTTGTGGTTTTGCATCCTACATGACACACATTGGCGCGAATAATGTCGTTGTAAAACAGTTTTCTAAACCATTATCAGTGATTAAGTCACCATATGTTTTACTAGTGGCGGCATATATAGTGGCATGCTTGATGTCTTTGGCCGTTAGTTCAGCGACAGGCTTAGGCGTGCTATTGATGGCAACACTGTTCCCGATGATGACGGCAATGGGTATCTCTCGTCCAGCAGCAGTGGCAGTATGTGCGTCACCAGCAGCAATTATTCTTTCGCCAACATCAGGTGACGTTGTTATTGCAGCAGAAAAGTCTGGTCTAGCACTTGACGTATTCGCAGTTCAAACCGTACTTCCAGTATCTTTCTGCGCAATCATCGTAATGGCTGCTGCGGCTTTCTTCTGGAACAAATATCTTGATAAGAAAGACAACTCGCCAATGGAACGCATTGACGTTTCACAAATTGAGGTGAACGCGCCTTCTTTCTACGCGATTCTCCCATTCCTACCTATTATCGGCGTTTTCCTATTCAATGGCCGCACGATTCCTGGATTATCACTGGATATTTATACTATTGTCGTGCTGTCGATTTTTATTGGCGCAGTAGTTCACTACGTAGTTAAACGATTTGACGGTGAGAAGACATTAGAAGATCTTGAGTCTTGTTACCAAGGTATGGCTGATGCATTCAAAGGCGTCGTAATGCTATTGGTCGCTGCGGGTGTGTTTGCTCAAGGGTTGATGTCTATTGGCGCAATCGACAACCTTCTCCACCTAGCAGAGACTGCTGGTGCAGGCGGTATCGCCCTAATGCTAATTCTTACTGGCTTAACGGTCGCAGCTGCGATTGCGACCGGCTCAGGTAACGCTCCATTCTATGCGTTCGTTGAACTTGCACCTTCGCTAGCGGCGAAAATGGGTCTCAACCCAGCGTTCCTAATCATCCCAATGCTTCAAGCATCGAACCTGGGCCGTACTATTTCACCAGTTTCAGGTGTAATCGTAGCAACTTCTGGTATGGCAAACATCAGCCCGTTTGAAGTCGTTAAACGTACTTCAGTGCCTGTACTTTGTGGATTGGCGACAGTCATTGTTGGCACACTGGTTCTGGTGCCAATGACTGCTTAATCAATAAGCATGAACATCAACAAAGGGCGCTCATTTGAGCGCCCTTATCATATCTAACTATATCACTTGTAACAGTTACTTAATTTCGCCATAGCGTTCAAGATAGAGTACTGTTGCAGCGGTACGTGAAGGGACTTGTAGCTTTTTAAGTAAGCTTTTCATGTGTACCTTAACTGTAGATTCAGATATAAACAGCGTGTCGGCAATTTGTTTGTTGCGTAACCCTTTCGCCACTTCACGTAAAATTTGAGTTTCACGGTCAGTAAGGTCATCGAACACGCTGGTACTGTTCTCTCGATCAGATAGATATTTAGCGACTTCGCTACTGTATGCCTTATTTCCTGTTAAAGATTGCTTTAACAATTCGATCAGGTCATCAGGTTCAGTATCTTTTAATAGGTACCCGTCGGCCCCTGCGCGGACGATAGCTTCGATATCAGCAGGGCTATCCGATACGGTTAAGATGACAATAGCCGCATCACATCCATCGGCTCGTAAGGCGTTGAGCGTATCTAGGCCAGACATCCCTTTCATGTTTAAATCAAGTAAGATCAAGTCGGGCTTTTGCTCATGATTCTGCGCTACCGCCTCGGCTCCGTTACTTGCTTCGGCAACAACATTAAATTCATCTTCGTAGCTCAATAGCTGGTTGATGCCACGACGCATCAATGGATGGTCGTCGACCAATAAAACTCTACATTCTGTCAATGTTTGAATCCTTAACTTTTGGATATTCTAAGTAAACTTCACAGCCTTGATCGGGAACCGCCGCTACGCTGAGTTTGCCGTTTAACCGAGAGGCACGTTCGTTCATAATGCTTAAACCGTAATGGTTAGCTTTTTCCCTCGTCGAATCGAATCCAACACCATCATCATTTATAGCCACTTTTATGTGTGTGTCATTTTCTGTGCATTCAATTGTTATCGTATCTGCATGCGCATGTTTTATCGCATTGGTTACGGCTTCTCGGATTAACTGCAGTAAATGTACCTGTTGATTGGTATCGAGTTCAATTGAAGAGAGTTCGTTTATGAGCACGATCTCAGCATCGGTTTGATCTGACAACTGTTCGGTCATTGTTTGCAGTGCCGAACCAAAACTGCCCTCTTTAATAGAGAGCCTAAATGTAGTCAGCAACTCCCTCAGTTGCGTGTAAGCCGCAGACAAACCAGTATCCAGCTCCGACAGTATTAATGTGGTTTTATCTAGCTCGCGTGATTCTGGTAGCTTATTTATACCGCGCTTTAACAGCGAAACTTGAATCTTCAAGTATGAAAGCGCTTGAGCTAATGAATCATGTAGCTCGCGGGCAATGGTTGCCCTCTCTTCCATAACCAACAACTGCTCTGCTTGCCTTTGCGCCTGATTGTAATAAATCGCACGTGATAAAATCTGCACAAAATTATCGATCAACGCTTGATCTGGACAGGGCAAAGCAGTTTTCCAATACAGTGTACCCAACTCTGTTCCATCCAAAGCTAAGGCTTGGGAACGACATTGCTCCGTGCATTGACTGCAATCATGCCCCTCTTTGAACACGATTGGACGCTCTCCTAGCTGTTGAATTTCCAACCTTACTGCTGATATTCCTTCCAAGCTCGCGATGTGCTTAAGAATCGCGGAAAAGTTATCTTGTGTGATACGTGATGCCGTTAACTCCTGTGAAGATTGGTATAGAACCCTCAGTGAGTCATTAGCATGTTGTAGTTTCTGTGTTTTTTCATTGACTGCTTGTTCGAGTCCACGATAAAGCGCACCAAGGTCTCGTGCCATTCGATTAAACGCTTTAGCAAGAATACCCATTTCGTTATCACTATCTATGTTAAGCGCAACATTAAACGAACGTGACTGGATCTGTTCGCTGGCGATAACAAGCGAATTTAACGGCTTAACGATCTGCTTTCGAGTGTAATGGACAATAAATATACTGATCAAAAGCACGCCACCGAGGCCGAGTCCGCCAACCCAAGCGAGCGAAATCAGCTTCCTTTCAGAATAGTCTTGCAATTTATATACGAAACCGTCTATCTGAGTTACGAAATTCGCTACGAGCACCAAATATTGTTCTCTTTGTTCACCTTTTAGTACGTGTTTTAACTCATGCCAACGGGAAATTAGGCGGTAATAATCGTGAGTAATGTCATCAGGCACGGTCCAATTTTGCAGAGACTTCATCGAGTGCGAATAAATAGAGCGCTCAAACTGCTCAATATGGGTAGAGAAGTCGACCGAATCGGATTGAATATCATGGGCTAATCGGTAGCTCTGCATGCGCATAGAACCCGATACATTAACTGCCTCAGCATCGTTCAAACTCGACGCTAAGGTAAAGATTGCGAACCCTGTCGTACTGATAGAAAGAAGAAGAATGAGCACCATTGCCGTCGCTATTGTAGTCGTGACTGAGCTCTTGACGTTTTTGAACACTGCTACCTATTACCTTTCCTACAAATTCACCGATAAGAGACTAAGCTTACTACTGACTAGGTCGACAATATGTGATCACTCACGGGTAAGTTTATTGATCTAAAACAAATTTAAACCCTAATTACCCCCTTGGGGGTATTTATACAAATATGGCAAAAACTACAATTTATCAAAGCTAAATGACAGATTGTGAATGGTTATTTAGCAAAAACATAACTTTAAACGTAACTAGGTACGATATTGGTAAACCTATCTAAAAGACGGCTTTTCTCCAGTCAGACGCTAGAGATCAACTCTGTTCGTTTGCCTTGGCTAGTTAATAGCGAAAAATTTACTGAAATTTGTACCCGATGTGAAAAGTGTCGCGACGTTTGTGAAACTAACATAATCGTTAACGGCGACGGTGGATTTCCACAAGTGGATTTCTCTAAAGGCGAATGCACTTTCTGTTACCAATGTGCGGATATTTGTCCTGAGCCGCTATTTGGCGATAAGTCTGACGCACCATGGAATGCTAAGGCAGTGATCGAAGATAGCTGCCTAGCGAAGCAAAATATCGAATGCCGAAGCTGTGGTGAAATGTGCGAAACCATGGCAATACAATTCAAACTAGAAATCGGTAAGGTCGCACAACCGAACATACAACTTGATGAATGTACAGGATGCGGTGGCTGCGTAGCAGTGTGCCCTACTTCATCCATCAATGTGAGCAATTTAGTTTAATACGGAAGAAGTTTATGTCACTGAATGAAGTGCATATATCGAGTTTAGTCGTGCACTGTTCATCTGAACATCTCGATGAAGTTAAATCTGAAATCGAAAAGTATCCCAATGCCGAAATCTATGGAGATAGCCCTGAGGGTAAAATCGTCGTGGTATTGGAAACTGAAAATCAAGGTTTTATCACCGACACGATTGAAGCGATTAACAACCTCCCAAATGTGTTGAGCGCAGCTTTGGTTTATCACCAAATCGAAACTGATCTCGACGACGGACCGCAAAATAACAACACTGGAACTCACTATTCCCAGACCGAGGGTGAAGTATGAAGATGACAAGACGAGCGTTTGTTAAGGCAAACGCAGCGGCGTCAGCAGCAGCGGTAGCAGGCATCACGTTGCCAGCCTCTGCAGCAAACCTGATCGCTAGCTCAGACCAAACTAAAATTACATGGGACAAAGCACCTTGTCGTTTTTGCGGTACGGGTTGTTCGGTTCTTGTAGGTACACAAAATGGTAAAGTGGTTGCGACACAAGGTGACCCTGAAGCGCCAGTCAACAAGGGCCTAAACTGTATCAAAGGCTATTTCTTGTCGAAGATCATGTATGGACAAGATCGTATTTCTCAGCCACTTCTTCGTATGAAAGACGGCAAGTTCCACAAAGATGGAGACTTCACTCCTGTTTCATGGGACGTTGCTTTCGATACCATGGCACAAAAATGGAAAGATGCACTTAAGAAACAAGGTCCATCTGGTGTTGGTATGTTCGGCTCTGGTCAGTGGACAGTGATGGAAGGTTACGCTGCCGCTAAAATGATGAAAGCTGGCTTCCGCTCTAACAACATCGACCCGAACGCGCGTCACTGTATGGCATCTGCGGTAGGCGCATTCATGCGTACGTTCGGTATTGATGAGCCTATGGGTTGTTACGACGATTTTGAACATGCTGACTCTTTCGTCCTTTGGGGCTCAAACATGGCTGAAATGCACCCAGTACTTTGGACTCGCATTACAGACCGCCGTTTAAGCCACCAGCACGTCAAAGTTAATGTGCTTTCAACTTACTACCACCGTTCGTTTGAACTCGCGGATGAAGGCTACATTTTCGAACCTCAATCTGATTTGGCAATTGCTAACTTCATCGCTAATTACATCATTGAGAACGATGCAGTAAATTGGGATTTCGTTAATAAGCATACCAACTTTAAACAAGCAACAACCGATATCGGTTACGGTCTTCGCGATGACGACCCGCTACAGCAAGCAGCTGCGAATCCGAACTCAGGTAAGATGTCTTCGATCTCTTTTGAAGAGTACAAAAAGTCGGTTGCACCTTACACATTAGAAAAAGCGTCAGAAATGTCTGGTGTTTCTCAAGAAAAACTTCTGACACTCGCGAAACAATACGCGGATCCAAACACGAAAGTGATGTCACTTTGGACTATGGGTATGAACCAACATACTCGTGGCGTATGGATGAACAGCCTAGTTTATAACATCCACCTATTAACAGGTAAGATCGCAACTCCAGGTAACAGCCCATTCTCACTAACAGGCCAACCTTCGGCATGTGGTACCGCTCGTGAAGTTGGTACATTCGCGCACCGTCTACCTGCGGATATGGTGGTTGCGAATCCTAAGCACCGTAAAGTAGCTGAAGGCATTTGGAAAATCCCTGACGGCGTCATTCCTCCGAAACCAGGCTACCACGCGGTACTCCAAGACCGTATGCTGAAAGACGGTAAGCTAAACGCTTACTGGGTAATGTGTAACAACAACATGCAAGCGGGTCCAAACATTAACGGCGAGCGTCTACCAGGCTACCGTAACCCAGACAACTTCATTGTATGTTCTGACCCTTACCCAACCGCAACAGCCCAGGCTGCTGACTTGATCCTACCTACCGCAATGTGGATCGAAAAAGAAGGCGCTTACGGTAACGCGGAACGTCGTACTCAAGCTTGGTACCAACAAATCGAAACCGTTGGTGAAGCTAAGTCTGACCTATGGCAGGTAATGGAATTCACCAAGCGCTTCAAAATGGAAGAAGTTTGGACTGAAGATCAACTTGCACAAGCGCCTCAGTACCGTGGTAAAACCATGTACGACATGCTGTTCGCAAATGGCGTAATCGATAAGTACCCAGTTGAAGAAGCGAAAGAGCTTAATGATGACGCGCACCACTTTGGTTTCTATGTTCAGAAAGGTATTTTCGAAGAGTACGCTCAATTCGGTCGCGGCCACGGCCACGATTTAGCACCGTATGATCGCTACCACCAAACTCGCGGTCTACGCTGGCCTGTAGTTGATGGTAAAGAAACGCTTTGGCGCTATAAAGAAGGTTCGGATCCCTATGCAAAAGAGGGTTCTGGATGGGATTTCTATGGTAAACCAGATGGCAAGGCATTAATAATTTCCGCTCCCTACGAAGCACCACCAGAAGTGCCAGATTCTGAGTACGATATGTGGCTATGTACAGGTCGTGTACTAGAACACTGGCATACCGGTACTATGACACGCCGTGTACCTGAGTTATATAAAGCGGTTCCTGATGCGGTGGTTTATATCCACCCAGAAGACGCGAAAGCGCGTGGTGTACGTCGTGGCGAAGAGGTTCTGATTGAGAATAAACGCGGTGAAGTACGTGTTCGTGTTGAAACTCGTGGCCGCAACCGTCCACCAAAAGGCTTGGTATTCGTACCGTTCTTTGACGCACGCATTTTGATCAACAAGCTGATCTTAGATGCAACTGACCCACTTTCTAAACAAACTGACTTTAAGAAGTGTCCAGTTAAGATAACTAAGATCGCATAGTTATGAGTGCTCTGGCTACGTTACATAACGTAGCCAGAATCAAGAATTTAGCCATTAGGCGGAGAATGAATAATGAAAAGAATGTTTATTGCACTATTGTCTGTTAGTGCCCTTGTGAGCAGTTTCGCATTCGCTGAACTGGATAACCCGGGAGGCATCGGTGGTCTTGAGTCTTTGCGCGGTGTAAGCGAACTTGAAGATACGCGTCCTGCAGATGAGTTTAAAGATTTTCCAAAAGATCAGATAGTTTCAGACAGCTTTGTTTACCAACCACCGCTGATTCCACATAGCATCCGTAACTATGAAGTGTCTTTAAATGCCAACAAATGTTTGGCTTGTCACAGTTGGAAAAATGCAAAAGAGTCAGGTGCGACCAAAGTCAGTGTTACTCACTACGTTAACCGCGAGGATGCGGTATTAGCAGACATGTCACCTCGTCGCTACTTCTGTTTGCAATGTCACGTTCCACAAACCAACGCTAAGCCATTAGTGAAGAACGAATTTGATTCTGTCGATTCGCTTAAGTAAGTGAAATACGAACACTAAGAGGTTATTTATGAAGATACTTAAAGCGTTTTGGAATAGACTAAAAAGCCCGAGTAAAGCTGCTGTTGGTGTAGTGTTGTTCCTTGGATTTTCTGGTGGTCTCCTGTTCTGGGGGGCATTCAACACTGGGATGGAAGCAACGAATACCGAAGAGTTCTGTTCAGGCTGTCACGCACCTATTGTTGCTGAAATTCAAGAAACAATTCACTATTCGAACCGTTCAGGTGTTCGTGCAATTTGTTCAGACTGTCACGTTCCTCACGAATGGACGGATAAAATCGTACGCAAAGTTCAAGCATCAAAAGAGCTCTTCGCTCACTTTGTTACCAGAACAATCGATACACCTGAGAAGTTCCAAGCCCGCCGAGCTCACCTAGCTGAGCGCGAATGGGCTCGTATGCAGAAGAACGACTCCCTTGAATGTCGCAACTGTCACGAGTTTGATTTTATGGACTATTCACAGCAAAGTAAACGTGCCGAAGCTCAGCACTCTACTGCCCTAGCATCTGGGGAGAAAACATGTGTTGATTGTCATAAAGGCATCGCACACAAACTCCCAGACATGCACGGCGTTGAAGGTTGGCAGTAAGGAGAAGTTGAGACATGAGTACATTAGAATCAGTTATTTGGCATATCCTGGGTTATGGTGCAATGCCGTTTATAAACAAGCTGGTCTTTTTCAACTTTCACTTTAGTTACTCTGGATAACCATTCGGGTTGTTCGATTGCCAACGCCAAGTGTCTTGGGTCATGTCTTCAAGGCTACGAACTGCTTTCCAATCTAACTCAGTTTGCGCTTTTGCAGGATCGGCCCAACACTCTGCAATATCACCAGGGCGTCTGTCGACAATTTTATAGTTAATCGTCTTGTTCGACGCTTTTTCAAATGCTTTGACCATATCTAGCACACTAGAGCCATTACCTGTGCCTAGATTGTAGATATGTAGCCCAGCCTTTGGACCGGCCTTGTTTAACGCAGCAATATGACCGTCAGCAAGATCCATTACGTGGATATAGTCTCGGACACCTGTGCCATCGTGAGTCGGGTAATCATTACCAAACACAGATAAGCAATCACGGCGTCCAACCGCCACTTGAGATACAAATGGCATCAGGTTGTTCGGGATGCCTTGGGGATCTTCGCCTAACTCACCGCTTGGGTGTGAGCCCACTGGGTTAAAGTAGCGCAGTAGCGTAATACTCCAGTCTGGATTGGCTTTCTGAAAGTCAGTTAAACACTCTTCGACCATCAGCTTACTGCGACCATAAGGATTTGTTGCGCTGGTTGGGAAATCTTCTCCAATCGGCACTGACGCAGGGTCACCATAAACTGTCGCTGAAGATGAGAATATCATGGTTTTAACGTCAGCCTCTCTCATCGCGCTAACCAACACTAAGGAGCCATTGACGTTGTTGTCGTAATACTCAAGCGGCATCTCTACCGACTCACCAACGGCTTTTAGTCCAGCAAAATGGATAACTGCGCCGATGTCATGATTTCTCATAACCTCTATTAATCGCCGCTTATCACGGATATCGCCTTCGATGAATTCTGGTTTTACTCCCGCTACTTTCTCAATTCTTGCTAATACGGAGCATTTACTGTTGTATAGGTTGTCATAAATTACCGGAGTCATTCCGGCTTCAATCATTTGGATACAAGTATGGCTACCTATGTACCCCATTCCACCGGTTACTAATACATTCATATCACTGACCTTTTAAAAACATGGCGTTATCCTAAATCAACTAGGTGCAAATACAAGCTCTCGGCTAGCTAAGAATGGGAAAATTCTCATTTTAGATAACCACCCTCCCTTTACCACTTGTTTTCGCTCTGTACATCGCGGTGTCAGCACTCTTTAACAAGGTTTCAGAATCCGTCTCTTCCTCTGCTGCGTAATGGATCCCAATACTCGCACTAACCTTCATTGTTTTGCCACGATAGTTGATTGGTTTCTCAATACTTTTAATCGCTGATTGAGCAAATACCTCGGCTACTTCTGCGTCGACCTCACTCAAGACTACAACGAACTCATCACCAGACAAGCGCGCTACAATATCTGACTTTTCAACATCTGCTAATAACCGGCTCGCAACCTTTTTCAAAACGGCATCCCCCGCATCATGTCCATAGGTATCATTCACTACCTTGAAGCCATCTAGGTCGATATACAAGAGCGCAATACCTTGATTCTCAGTTCGGTTTACTTTTAGTAGCTCATCAAGCTGCCTGTAGAGTTCGGTTCGATTTGCAAGGCCGGTTAAAGAATCATGATGCGCTAAGTACTCTAATCTCTCCATTTCTTTGTCGCTCGACAAATCTGAGAGTAGGTAAACAAAGTCAAATTGATCTTCTTTTTCACTGCTAGCAATACGCGTGACTTTTACAAACAAAGGGACCTTCTTGTGCCCCAGTTTGTGGGTTTCCCACACTTCACCTTGCCACTGGCCGTGACTTATTACACTCTCCTTGATGGTCGGCATCAGTGACCTAAAGTGTTGCCAGTCGAAGATCTGCTCTGGTCTTTTGCCAAGTAAAGCCTCCTGAGAATGACCAAGTAGAGTTGAAACCGCCGGGTTAACCATTGTGATGATATCGGATTGATTGGTGACGATTAAGCCATCTTGACTATTCTCAAATACGCCAGCAGCCAGTCGTTGTCGTCTTTGAGCGGTTTCAGATTCAGTAATGTCTTGTATCGCAAACAACACCTGTCCGCCTTTACTGAGCAGGCTAGTGTTTATTTTAAGGATCTGATACTCACCGAAAATATCTTTGACCCATACACGTTTGTCGACCTGTTCGATGCGTTGTTTGAGTAAACAATCAAGGAAGGTTTCAGCTTCATCACCGAGCATTTCGCTAATATGCGTACCTTTAATGTATGCAGGTGTACGCCGAAATACATCACAAGCAGCAGCATTAAAGTGAATGATATGTCCACGGCTATTCACTACGACTAATGCGTGCGTAACCGCTTCTACTACCTCATTAACAAATGAGGTTTCCTGGGCCAACTGGTCTAAGGTGAGGTTAACCTGAGTGTCTCGCTGTTTTAATCGTTCTAGCATGGTGTTAAATGCTTCAAACAAACCGCCAATTTCATCCTCGGCTCTATGAGTAACATTGAAAGGCTGTTTTCCACTATCAATATAGGACCAGATCGCATTACACAAACGATAAACGGGTTGAACGATGTACATTTCGACAACCAAATAAAGAAACAGTGCAGCGCAAGCTAACAACAACAGGTTTTGTGCGCTTTTTGATAGTGCATCTAAATACAGGGCGCGTAAAGATTGTTTCGACAGTGTAATGCGCAACGAAGCTATTTTGTCCTCGCCACTTTTTACTGGGATGAGCAAGAATATATGTTGCTCACTATTCGAATAGCCTTGGGTTAATAGTTCAGTTCGTTCTACTTCACTCGGAACTGGAGCGATGACTCCAGTTTGCTCATACATGGCAAACAATTGTCCATCTGTGGTGTAGAGTTTCACACGAACGACGTCATCATCTGCAGAAAATGCATTAAGCACTTTGTTTGCAGTATGCGTATCCCCGGTTAACACAACATTTTGTAAGCCATGCGCTACGCCTGTTGCCAATACTCCAGCACGATCGATTAAATTGTTTGTTTGCGTGCTGTGACTTTGAAGCAGCAAATACCCCTGGGATATGACGAAAACAATCCCGGTGAACACCACAATCGGCACGATCAGTTTGCTCTTCAACGACAGCTGGCTAAACGCGATCAAATTACCTCCACCACTACGTTGATTTATACCAACTTTCATGCAGTATAAATCAAGCAACACATATACGTTTTTACTATATATACGATAGTCAATAAGGCTTGCGGCGACGTTATCAAATTAACGACTTTCTAGTTATTAATAGCCAAATAATGAGTTTGATCACTGTTTGTTTGTGCCATTTGAAACATCTTACTAGAGGATTAAATAGAGGATATTTTGCTAATGGAAAAACGTTCAATCAGTCTCAATTGTGATATGGGCGAAAGTTTTGGTATTTGGACGTTAGGCAATGATAAAGCGGTTATGCCCAATATTCACATGGCTAATATCGCCTGTGGTTTCCACGCTTCAGATCCTCAAGTTATGGATAAAACCATCAGACTTGCCATTCAGTATGACGTAAAAATCGGGGCGCATCCTGGCTATCCTGATCTGCAAGGATTTGGTAGGCGAAGCATTACACTTGCACCAGAAGAAATCACCAACATACTGATTTACCAAGTTGGCGCGCTTAAAGGACTATGCGATAACCACAATGTCGCCTTGAGTTACGTTAAGCCTCATGGTGCACTTTACAATGATATGATCAAAGATCTGGCTATATTCGATGCCGTTGTTGATGCCGCAGCCTGTTTTAACCTTCCAGTGATGACTCTCTCAGTCGCAAACACACAGCCCTATCTTGATGTTGCTGATCGTTATGACGTGCCACTGCTGTTCGAAGCATTTGCTGACAGAAGCTATCAAAGTAATGGCATGCTTGCTCCCCGTGGAGTTGAAAACGCAGTGTTAACGGATCAAGAAGAGATCCTCAACCAAGTTTTGCAAATCGCACGCTATGGAAAGGTTCGAACGCTTGATGGTTATTCTATCCCAATTGAAGCTGACACGCTCTGTGTCCACGGAGACAACCAACAAGGTGTTTTACTCATCGAACAGATTAGATCCCTTCTCGATAAGGAGAATTTAACTTAATGATAATTGAGACCTCTATCGACCCTGTTGCTGAGTGTTCGATACTGATCCGCTTTCACAGCGAGCCCAACGACCATCTTTCATGGGTAATTGGTGAGATTAGCCATTATCTGAGTAATCAGCTTGGGGCATGGGTAATGAATGTCACTCCATCTTTTGACTCCATTTTAGTTGACTATCTACCCCATAGAATTTCGATCTTTGAGTTCGTCCCCTACTTAGAAAAACTCGTTACTCAGGCGTTACTTAATATGCCAGAGTCGCATCAGTCTAACATTATTGAGTTGCCAGTCTATTACGACCTTTCTGTTGGTCCTGACTTGCAAACCTATTTAGATAACGGTCTCACCTATGATCAGATAGTCGGCGCGCATGTTGGTGTCGAATACACGGTTGGGGCGATTGGTTTCTCTGCGGGGTTTGCTTTTTTAACTGACGTTGACCCTCAACTTCGTCAACCACGTAAAGTCACACCAAGAGTCTCGGTACCAAAAGGGAGCGTCGCTATCGCCAATAATCAAACAGCCATCTATCCCACTGAGACTCCGGGAGGATGGAATGTGATTGGTAACTGCCCGATAGACCTTTATCATCCGGACAGCAATCAAATATTGCCGTTTAGCATCGGGACCCGAGTACGATTTACACAAATCGACTTAGACCAATTCAAGTCACTCGGCGGTACGGTTTCGGAGGGTTGGCAATGACACTTGAAAACTATATTGAAGTGATTAAACCTGGGCAACAAACCTTAATTCAAGACTTTGGTCGCTTCGGGCTCGCTCACTATGGTATCGCTCAGGGCGGTCCCGTTGATGATTACGCCTACAGTTGGGCTAACCATTTACTTGGCAATACGATTAATATGCCTACGTTAGAGATAACGTTAGGACAAGCAGAATTTCTAATTCACCATTCATGTGAAATGGCCATAGCAGGGGGGGATCTTAACGCAAAACTCGATGGTATCCCCCTCGATAACTGGTCAACATTTCGTGCTATGAAAGGTCAAACTTTAACGTTTGGTTTGCCCCGCAACGGCTTGCGCGCTTACTTAGCGATTAAAACAGGCTTTATTGTTTCACCACAACTAGGTAGTGTCGCAACCGTAGAACGAGACCAACTTGGTGGGTTGGCGCAAGGTCAAACACTACAACAAGGTGATATGTTAGCTTTCAGCCAGCACTCTATTTCAGCAAAACCTGTGCAAATGACATTTCGTTACAAGCCTGACTATGATTTACCACTCGAGCTGCGAGTTATCGAGGGTTACCAAGTTAACGATTTTACAAGAGATGCAGTTGACTCACTCTACTCTCAACGCTTTACTGTCAGCCAATTGGTCAACCGCATGGGCTACCGACTCGCTAGTGGAAAGGTAAAACCACCACAAAAAGAATATTTAAGTGAAGGTATTGCTTTAGGCTCTATTCAAGTTACGCCAAACGGAGAGCCCATCATACTACTTAACGATAGACAAACCATTGGCGGGTATCCAAAAATCGGTTGTGTCGCCAGGATAGATTTACCCCGATTGGCGCAAGCAAAACCGGGGCAAAAAGTGCGATTTGTACGTGGAGACCTACTCGGCCTACAAGATGTCTGGGGGCAATGGGCACGCTACTTTGGTTACTAAGACACTAATTTCTTACCTAAATAACGCCGTAGTACTCGGCCAGTTGCTCGGGATAGTTCCTAACCTTCGCAAGCTCACGGGCCTTAGTTTCTACTTGATTAGCGCTAAGGCTCATCGAAACCGGATGAATAGACTCTATACTTTCATTTGCGTAGTCATGTAGCTTCCATTCACGTACGAGCTTGATCGCCGCTTCTAACGCTGATGAGCCTTTTACAACTTCTACTCGCGCATAATGTGGCCCTTCAAAAGTCACATCTGCCGCTCTAAGCGTATCATCTCGACCTGGGATCTGCTGAGCGCCAAACAGCGGCGTGCCAAATTCGAGCGCAGATTGATAGCCAGGAACGAACTTGGCCATATGAGCAATCGCCTTTTTGCTTCGCTCAGATATTGCCTCACTATCCCAACCCAATTTAATTTTGCGTTTTAGCCGGTTAGGTAAATGGGGTTGAGACGAGGATTCTGTTGATGCAACCAAACCATCCTCAAACAAGGTGATTTCTTTGGTCATGCCATGAAGTTGAAACACTCCATCCGGATACGGCGTCAATTGCGCCATGCCATTAGGCGTTCCACGCGGGCCGTGAAAAATCACCTCAGGCCAAGACTCATTACAATCGTCCCATTTAGTTACGTAGGCAGCTTTGAACTCCACTAAACGCTCGCGTGGCTTTTGTGCGAGATCATCAATGGTACCGGTTTCATAACCGCAGGCATTGATCAAGTAGTCAAAATCAAGAACATGTGAAATTTGACCGTCAGTGAAGCACTCGACTTGCCAGCCATTGGTTCGCTCTTCTACGGCAATAACTTGGGTGTTCGTTAATAAGGTACAGTTTGGGATTGATTCCAATACTAACGTTGCTGAAGCAGCGATACGAAATACACTCCAACCATGCTCCTCTACCCCTACTACCGGAAATTTAAGATTATCTAAATCGGTATTTTTGGCAAATGGAATCATCCATTCATCCATAGTAATCGGCTGAGTTGGTTGCTCAAGTAGTTTTAATGCCTCGAGATCTTCGCGACTATAGAACTTATAGTAGTCGCTAGGTTCACCCAGTACTTTATTCGCTGGATCTTGTTCAACGAGCTCCTCATAACAGGATTGAATCGTGATCAAACGTTCATAGAGTTCTTCTGGACTTCCTCCATCACTGTAGGGCACAGCGATCACCGTTGGTCTACGGTTTATGGTCTGTGGATAAAGCCGCGCAGAATCAATCGATTGTTTTAATAACTCTATACACTGTTCAGTCGAAATTTCCCTGTATAAATTTCCACCAGCATGCAAGTGGCATATCGGTGGGCCACTAATTAAACTAGAATTTTTCTCGATAAGATGAACGTTGAGACCTAGCTCTGCCATATGGACGGCAGCTGTAGCACCCGCAATGCCTCCACCAATTATCGCGATTTTTGGAGCAGTATGTATTTGCATAGTTGATTGCATTTCTGCGACTAATTCATTCATTCTTGGCGCATTTTACTGTTTATGTTGACCGAATAAAATCACAAATTTTGCAAGGAGAATTTATGACATTTCTACGAAAAAAAATAAAAAAACTTCTTGACTCGAAAATACTAAACCTCGAAATAATCAGATTTGTGAATAACAAACCTTTGTCGGGCTACGCATGGTCGGGCCTGCGAGAACTATCAAGTTATCTACAGGCCAAGTTATCCCAAACTTTATCCACCGTTTTTGTGGATAAGTGAACAAGTTAGCCTACCAAAATTTAGCTAAACGCTTTATTAATAGGGGTTAGAAGACGCTTAATCAAACTGTTTACAACTAAACCAAGTGTGATAAACGTACCTATGGGTAACAACACCCACAATTGCCAATGAAGTTGTGGATCAAGCTCGAAGCCTAAGACCATAATAGCGCCAACCACTAGTTCAGCACCTATAATGGCAATCAATCCAGCGACAATTGCCATCAAGCCATATTCTGCCCATATCGTTCTTTCTACACGCTTCTTACTTGCTCCTAAAGTGCGATATAGCTGAATCTCTTCCTGACGTTGGCCTAAACTTAGTCTTAGTAAAGTAAAAATCAACAGCAACCCTGACACAACACCTATCGCAGCAAGTAGTGTTATCGACCATACGATTTGACCGAGTAACTGCTGTATCTTTTCTCCCATGACGCGTATATCCATTAAGCTTACGGTTGGGTGCTCGCGTGAAAGTTTGTTTAGCAATGAGTCGTGTCTCTGTTCGACCCTGAAGCTAATCAAATAAGTAGCTGAAATGTCACGAAGCACATCTGGGGTAAAGATAAAGTAGAAGTTCGGTTTCATATCGCGCCATTCAACCGCGCGAATAGTATTTACTTTTGCGCTTACCTCAACACTGTTAATAATGAATTTAAGTTCGTCACCGATGTTAATTGCCAAATCCTGTGCAATGTCAGCCTCTACAGAAACACCACCCTGCTCTGTCCAAGTCCCGGATACCAACTCATTGTGCGCCGGAATGCCTTCAGCAAAGGTAAAGTTAATTTCTCTGCGCAATGCATCACTCCCCTCATCACCTTTTGCTCTTTGCTTAGCATCATGACCATTAACACTGACTAAACGGCCACGAATGATTGGATAAGCTTCTGAACGTTCAATACCGGCACTGTCTAATACGCCCAAATAGGCATCTTTCTCGTAAGGAGCGATATTTAATGCAAATGCGTTAGGAGCATTCTCGGGTAATGTGCGCTGCCAATCGGTCAACAGATCTGTCCTTACTAACCACATAACTGACAACAGCATTAGCGACAATGCGAGAGCGCCAAATTGAATACCGGTCGCAAGTGGTGAACGATTTATCCGGCTCAGTGCCAATTTCATCGCTGCGCCCAAGGGGGCTTTACCAATAAAACGGGTTAATACCACGCTCGCTATCGCAAGGACTGCAAACAGTGCAACGATTCCGCCTAACACAATCCAAACTAACAGGTTATCGTGATAGGTAATCAACATTGGCACAATTGGTACAAGTACTAAGGCATAAGGTGCTTTAGTACTATCGGTTTGCGCTTGAGGCTGCATCACGTTCACTGCGCTAACATTGGTAAGCCCTAAAAAAGGAATACCGAGCGCTGGAACCGCAATTAGCAAGCTGGTCGTTAACGCAATCAAGATTGGCTTAACGCCATAGCTCGGCAATGGGTTTGGCAATAACTCCCCCAAGGGTATTCGCAGTAAATATTCCAGAACAACACCAAAAGAGACACCAAGAATCGCGGCAGAAAGTAGAAGTATTGTCACCTGAATTAAAAGCCAGCGTGTAATCCAAACTTTACTTGCTCCCAAGCTCTTGAGCATTGCGATAGTTCTACGCCTTGATGCCACATAGTGCTGACAAGTGAGCACCAGTGTCGTCGCTGCCATGATTACGACTATCGCGACGGTTAACGATAAATATTGTTGCGTACGCTGAAAGACTTCGTTGGTCCGACTAGCGCTGTTCTGATCACGCCACCTGTCACTTGGTGTCACTTCAATGCTATCTTTGAGCTTTTCAATATCGCTTGCATCACCGTTGATAAACTTACTAAATCGGACTCTACTGCCGAGCTGAACTGCACCAGTTTTATCGACGTCGTTGATATGGATATAAGCCGAGGGCATCTGTTGGAATGGATTAAAACTTAGCCCAGGTTCTTCTACAATACGGCCGGTTACGACAAAATCTGCATCACCTATGGTGACGGCGTCACCAACGGATACCGCTAGCTGAGAAAAAATACGTTCATCTAACCATAATTCACCGGGCTTGACCTGGGCTGATGTTTGCTGGTCATCAGATAGAATCAACTCACCTTGCAGTGGGTATAGACTATCCACTCCTTTCACCGTGATCAGTTTCATGCTGCTGTCACTGAAAGCCATGGTTCGAAAACGGGTTTGGCTTGATACTATCAGATCGTTGTTTTTAGCCAGAACATCGAACTGGCCATCTATTGGGTTCGAAGAAACAAACACTGAATCCGCTGTTAGAGCCTGTTTGCCCTGCTTAACAACAACTTGTTCCATCCTCTGCGCCAGCGCTGTTAGGGCAAATATACAAGCAATGATCATTATCATCGCAATACTAACTGGCCATAGTTGACCTTGCCTTATTTCGCTCGCACTCCACTTAATTAAACGTCTATTCAAAGACGAGGTAGCTGAATTCGACATCATCAGTTCTCCAACTTACCTGCTTTCATTTTCAGTGTTCGATCACAACGCTCTGCGAGTTTCGAGTCATGGGTGACCAACACTAGCGTCGTTCCATGCTCTTTATTAAGTGAAAATAGCAGTTCTACCACGTTAGCAGCCGTCTGCTGATCTAGATTACCTGTTGGCTCATCCGCAAATAGAATTTTTGGTTGGATCATAAACGCACGGGCTAGCGCTACACGCTGCTGCTCACCACCAGACAATTGAGCAGGAGAATGATGAATACGGTGGCCCAATCCAACCGATTCAAGCAGCGCAATGGCTCTCTCTGTGTTCTCTGGCTCACCTTTTAATAAACAAGGTAAAGTCACGTTATCAAGGGCAGACAAACTTGGAATCAATAGGAAGCTCTGGAATACAAACCCAACCGATTCGCTTCGAATTGCGGCACGTTCCTCATCAGATAAGCTTTGGAGTGGTTTGCTGAGCAGTTCTATTTCTCCCGCAGTAGGGACATCTAAGCCTGCTAAAATAGTCATCAAGGTCGACTTACC
The DNA here is from genome assembly GCF_036533755.1 of Vibrio sp. M260118. NCBI lineage: Bacteria > Pseudomonadati > Pseudomonadota > Gammaproteobacteria > Vibrionales > Vibrionaceae > Vibrio > Vibrio sp. M260118. The sequence goes on from NZ_JATABG010000023.1 coordinate 30,948, forward strand.
CGCCCCAGAAGTACCAACAATCGCGACACGCTCACCTTCTTTGATGTCTAGATTTACATCATCAAGGATTGTTAATTGCTCTTGATTGGTAGAGACTACTTTGGACAATGATTGCGCTTTAATTACGGATGTTTGCATGTTTCGACTACTTTCCCTTGTTATTCTTTGTTTAGTATTTAATCCTGCCTACAGCAAAACCTTATTGATCTTAGGCGATAGCTTGAGTGCAGGCTATCGAATGCCAATTGAGCAAGCTTGGCCTTCTCTTCTTACGGATGACTTAGCTAAAAACGGTCAACAAGTCACTGTGATCAATGCCAGTATTTCCGGAGATACCACAGGTAACGGTCTATCGCGCCTTCCAAGTTTGTTGGAACAGCACAAGCCTGACTCTGTATTAATCGAGTTAGGGGCCAACGATGGCCTGCGTGGATTTCCAACCAATATCGTGCAAAACAACCTGACTAAGATGGTTGAGCTCATCCGCGATTCAGACGCAACACCAATATTAATGCAAATTCATATTCTTCCTAACTATGGTAAACGCTACACCGAAGCTTTTGCTGCTGTCTACCCTCAAGTATCTAAATCTCTTAATGTTCCACTGATGCCCTTCTTCTTAGAGGGAGTAATTATTAAACCAGAATGGATGATGGACGATGGCTTACATCCAAAACCAGCTGCGCAACCATGGATCTCTCATTTCGTTGCTAACGAGTTAATAAATCACCTCTAATTGCTTTAGCTCAATAAACTTTACATAGCTTTACGCTAGCGTGAATTAACGCTAAATGCATTCGCAAGGAGTATGTATGATTATTGAGCCTATCATTGATGGGGTCGTCGCACGCAGCGCACATCCACTTGGCTGTGAACAAGCGATAGTCAAGCAAATAGAGTACGTGAAATCAGTTAACCCGATCAAACAGGGTCCAAAACGCGTACTCATTATTGGCGGCTCATCTGGGTTGGGATTAGCGTCGCGCATTGCACTTACTTTTGGTGGTGCGCAAGCAGACACTATTTGCGTCTCGTTTGAAAAATCCCCGTCAGAAAAAGGGGTAGGTACAGCAGGTTTCTATAACAACTACTATTTCCAAAAATATGCACAACAAGAAGGACGTATCGCTGTAAACATCTATGGCGATGCTTTTTCGCAAACAGTAAAAGATGAAGTCGTTGAAGCGGTTGAAACCTACTTTGAAGGTGAAGTCGATCTTGTGGTCTACAGCCTAGCCAGTGGAGTTAGACCCAATTACCAAACTGGCGAACTCTGGCGCTCAGCAATCAAACCTATTGATGAGGCGGTATCTGGTGCAACGTTAATTTTGGAAAACGACCGCTGGCAGCATACTTCACTCCCTCCTGCAACAGAACAAGAGGCCGAGTCAACGCTTAAAGTCATGGGTGGTGAAGATTGGGAAGCATGGATTGACACGCTGATCAATTCAGAATCCATTGCACACGGCTGCCAAACCATCGCGTTCTCATATGTTGGGCCAGAGTGTACTCACGCAATTTATCTAGACGGAACCTTGGGCCGCGCCAAAATTGATTTGCACCAAACCAGTCACTCACTGAATCTTCGTTTAGCCAACTACGGCGGCGGTGCTTACGCTACGGTATGTAAGGCGCTAGTCACGAAAGCAAGTGTGTTTATACCTGCCCTTAGCCCTTACATCATTGCACTGTACAAAGTAATGAAAGAGGAAGGGACACATGAAGGCTGTATTGAACAGATGCAACGCCTATTCTCATCCAAGTTGTATGGTACGCAAAAGGTCCCTGTCGACTGTGAAAGATTGATTCGAATGGACGATTGGGAACTGAGTGAAAAGACGCAAGCAAGAGTGTCTGAGATACTTAAACAGATCGACGAGTCGAACTTTAAGCAGCTTGGCGATTACGACGGATTCAAACGGGAATTTCTCAATTTAAATGGTTTTGGCTTTGAAAACATTGATTACAGTCAAGATGTTGATACTGATACATTCATCAATTGAAGCCATTGTTTAAAAAGACATCTCACTATTGAGACAAGCACATAGACTAAGCCTTAAACGTATGTTTAAGGCTTTTTTTTACTGTTGTTATATAGCATCCTAACTCTCAACTTTGCGTCAAACCTCGAATCTTGGTTTCAATGACTACATCTATGACTATATTTAAAGAGAGCAAGGAATGCTCCGATTGGTACATAAGCCTACAAGGACTCAGTATGTCTAAGTTGAATACAGGAACCATAGCTATTCCTGATGACATCAGCGGGAGTTGGCAGAACATCGTCAACCTGCTTGCTGAGATCGTCAATGTTCCTGCTGCGCTGATAATGAGAGTTCATAAAGAACACATCGAGGTTTTTTCAGCGAACAACAACCACAAGCACCCATACAAAGTCGGTGATAGTGAGACTCTAGGCCAAGGTCTATATTGTGAAACTGTGGTTAATGAAAATCGAAATCTGATCGTCCCAAACGCTTCAATCGATCCACAATGGGCAAGCAATCCTGATATAAAGTTTGGTCTCTTGGCCTACTGCGGTTTACCAGTACGTTGGCCGAACGGCGATATGTTCGGCACAATATGCGTGCTCGACGACAGGGAAAACCCATTCATTGATACATACCAACAACTGCTTGTCTCCTTCCGAGACTCGATCGAAGCTCAACTTAAGACCTTGTTCCAAAATCAACACCTTCAGCAGATGAACATCGAACTCGAGTCTCGTGTTAACACGCGCACTCAAGATCTGGTAGACCTTAACTACTCATTAAATTTGGAGATCGACAAGCGCCGCGAAGCGGAGCGCAAAGTGCGCTATCAGCAATTACACGACTTAGGAACCGGTTTTTTAAATCGCAATGCGCTTGAAGTAGAAACCCAACAACTGCTCGATACTCTGCCACTTGAAGCGCATTTAGAATCACATGCGAAAGTAATTTTGTTGCACATCGGCTTCGCTAATGGTCGCCGTATTCAAGCCAAATATGGCCACGGTGCATGGGAACTTGTCCTTAAGCAGTTTCGCGAACGTCTAACCCTGCATTCAAAACTGGGCGTGCTTACCGCTCGCCCATCGTCGACTGATCTTGCTTTTGTGCTGCGCACTTCTCATTGTGAAGACGACGTCAATAATCTATGTCGAGAGTTAGTCGATGTCAGCCAAACAGAGTTCGTCGTCGAAGGCGAGCACCTTCACTTACATAGTTACATTGGCGTTGCGACTTCCGATGATTCAGAGTCAGCAAAATCACTGATTAAATACGCAGTAGAAGCAATGCAATCCTGTAAAGATTCAGGTCATAAATTTAGCTTCTATTCCCAAGACATCTCAGATACACAGACGAACATTAACCAGCTTGAAAGTTACTTGTTACAAGCAGTACGTAATGATGACCTACTGCTCTACTTCCAGCCTAAGGTTGCACCACAAACGCATCGCTGGGTTGGTGCCGAAGCTCTTCTGCGTTGGCGCCATCCAATTCTTGGTGACATATCCAATGAAACCCTGATTCACTTAGCTGAACAGAATGGTTTGATATTCGAAGTGGGAAGTTTCGTTTTACGGTCAGCCATTCAAAAAGCCGCCGAATGGTCGAATCATGTCACGGATTTTAAAATCAGTGTCAATGTCTCTGCGGTTCAACTGCAAAGCCCTCAGTTCGTCGACCAAGTACAAGACCTTCTTGCCGCATATCAACTGCCCGCTCACTATTTAGAGCTAGAGGTGACGGAAAGTGGATTGATAGCCAACGAAGTAGTCGCGCGCAATACTTTAGTTAGCCTTAGCAAGCTCGGTATTACTTTATCGCTCGATGATTTTGGTACTGGGTATGCTTCATTTAACTACCTGAAGAAATTTCCTTTCGATGCGATTAAGATCGACAAGAGCTTTATTCATCAGCTTTCTCACAGCACTGAAGACAAAGAGATCGTCCGCTCGATTATCTCAATCGCCAAGCGTTTGAGCCTAGAAGTGACAGTTGAAGGTGTCGAAAATGAAGAGCAAGAGTCGTTTATTCTCGCCGAAGAGTGCGATATCGGCCAGGGCTACCTATACGGAAAACCTATGCCTTACGATGAATTTGAAGGTCACTTACTGAGCCAAAACAACATTTCACCTAGATACTCATACTCTTAACCGAGTATCGCTTTACTCCCAGACGAGTGATTTCTATAATCCTCGTCTTTCGCCAAGCCACGATAGAGTTCAATATGGACCAACTAACCGCCGCCCTAAAAAAAATTGAAAAGCAAAACTACCACGCCTACCAAAAGATTAAGGGCCAGTACGATTTTGGCGACTACACATTCCATGTTGACTATGTTCAAGGCGATCCTTACGCCTCTGCTTCTCGTGTTCGAGCCGTTCGTCCTTGGTCAGTCACTCATTTGGGGTGGTTACGTGATAAATCTGCCGCCTACCAGATTGCTGCGCGAGATTTTATTGCCCGAGATTTCGCACAGCGCACCAAACAGGAAAGCAGCATTAGCATAGCTCTTACTGGCCAAGCAGTACTCGATAACACTGCGGTACTGTTTACAGAGCATGGTATTGAATTGAGATTCCGAGTGAAATTACCCGCTGAAGGTCGTTCTGTGCTGGGTAAAAAGGCCGATAATCTGCTTACTTTCCATCTGCCCAAATACATACGTAACGTTACCCTAGAGCGTGAGATCGATAAACAGGCATTGATTGAGCACTGTGAAGCGGTTGAAGACCAAGTTGCATTGAGATCTCAACTTGATGAGAATGGGTTGCTCGCATTTGTTGGTAATGGGTCTGTATTGCCCCGCATCTCGGGTAATTGTGACTTACCCATGAAAGAGGCGGTTGAGTTTAACTGCCCTGAATCACTCCAAGTAACCCTAACCGCACCGAATCGTGGTCAAGTAACCGGCATGGGCATTCGCAAAGGTATCACATTGATTGTCGGCGGTGGATTTCATGGCAAATCGACATTACTCAATGCAATTGAACGCTCGATTTACGACCATATTCCAGGTGATGGCCGCGAGCTTATCGTCACTAACCAACAAGCGATGAAGATCAAAGCTGAAGATGGTCGTTGTATTCATTCGCTCAATCTATCTAACTATATCAACCATTTACCAATGGGCCGTGATACTGCAGACTTTTCAACCCAAGACGCATCAGGGTCTACGTCCCAAGCTGCTTGGCTACAAGAGTCAATTGAGTCAGGCGCTACAGGTATTTTAATTGATGAAGACACCTCAGCGACAAACTTCATGATCCGCGATGAGCGTATGCAAGCACTGGTCAGTAAAGGACAAGAGCCAATCACTCCCCTTGTCGATCGTATTGGTCAACTAAATAAGCAGCTGGATATCTCTACTGTTATTGTCATGGGTGGTTCTGGTGACTACCTAGATGTTGCGGATACCGTGATTCAAATGCATGACTACCAGCCAGTGGATGTGACCGAGAAAGCTCAACAGGTTGTTGCTCAGTACCCAAGCCAACGTGAAAATGAATCTGAAGCGTCACTTGAAGAATTTCGCCCGCGTTCACTCAACTGTGGTGCATTACAAAAAATACTCACTGAAGGTAAGTTTAGGATCGCCGCAAAAGGGAGAGATTCGCTCCGCTTTGGCAAGGAATACACTGACTTGAGCGCACTAGAACAAATTGAATCAAACAACGAGCTCAACGCGATTGGCTGGGTTTGGTTCCAACTTGCTCAGCAACCAGGCTGGTCAAAGCTTCCAGCCAAAGATGTAGAAAGTTATCTCAGTGACAGTTGGAGCGACAAAATGCCCAACCAAGGTGACTTAGCTAAGCCCCGAGTACTAGACGTACTTGCCGCGCTTAATCGCATGCGCAAGTCTCAGTTCAAGCCTACCCATTGAGAGACTAGTTAAAAAACACGGACTCGGCTAGCACGCCGAGTTCGAATTAGTTGCGCAGAACGTTCCAAGCCTCACACAAGACTCTAAATTTGTCGCTATTACCATTGTCCCTATCAGGGTGCCACTTAAGCGCCAGTTTTCGCCAGGTTTTACGTATCTCCGGCTGAGTAGCATCGTGAGGAAGTTCGAACAAACTCAGTGCTCTAGCTCGGTCCATGTCTTTGCCATTCGTGCTACCCACCGAGTGGCGATATCTAGTCCAAAACTCATTGAGTAGCCGTTTTACTTCTCCCTCTTCTGCTTCGTAGTTCTTCCAATGGATATAGTAATCTCGAAGAGGATCATCCGGATCGACTTCATGCCCAGCAACTCGGTGAGCGGGCATCAAAATAATGTCCATAGCTTGGACTTGGAGCCAGTTATCAGGATAAAGCGTCTCTTGTAACTGGTATAACGCATTCATGATTAGAAAGTTACGCTTAAACAAGTCTTTCTCAACTGAATCATCCAATAGAGGTATATAGCCTAGCTCATCTAAATGTGACGCTAACGTATGTACCTTCCAACCACTTGGTTGTTTTCTAAGCACCTCTAGAATCGGCCAAACTAGTGGGTTTTCCATGTACTGCTGGAACTGTGCGGTAAGCTGATTTTCTTGCATAAACGATGTGTTCTCCTTC
>NZ_JATABG010000024.1:0-20462 GCF_036533755.1 Vibrio sp. M260118
GAGAACACCCTCACCAGACATCTCTGAAATGAGCAGTAAATCGTCTTCGTCCAGTTTCATGCCCAAAACAGGCAATCCATGCTGTACGACCCAGCAGAAGAAGAATACAAACACGCCTAAAGCGAACAAACCTAGTGATAGCATAGCCAAAACTCCTCCTCGGTTACCAACAAAGTATCGATAACTTAAGATGTGACTGCTTGAGAGTGCTAAAGCAAAAGGCCTTTGAAAATACTTAGTTCTTATACGTTTTTGATGCACTTTAACGAGGAGTTCGCTAAATTGTGTGTCTCTTATTGCGTTCAGTTAAATCGTATTTGCTCTGGGAGTTTACTCGGTTCTCTACACCTTTAAGTTATTGGGATACCTTTTCAATATAGTGATACCGTACGAAACTAGCAACTAGATTTAGTAGTGAATCGTCATAAGATCACAGTTTTTTATGCTTACACACGCATAATTATCCCATTTGGTCACATTCACGTGCTTCAAAACAAACTTCTTAAGCGCTCTGGAAAGAAAAAAAGCCCCGAATGTTACCATTTCGGGGCTTTAAAATCGTCACGCTAAGTTACGCGCCAATAACACCACCATCTTCACGGGTGATCGCCATAATCGTAGAGCGCGGCTTGCTGCTGCCACCAGCAGGGAAATGAGAAGGTGCACCTTTTTCACCTGGGTGCTGTACGCCAACAAACATCGTTTTGTTATCTGCTGAGAACGTAAGTCCCGTGATTTCACACGCGATAGGCCCAGTCAAAAAGCGACGTATTTCCCCTGTCATAGGATCGCCGCAAAGCATTTGGTTGTTGCCTTGGCCCGCGAAATCACCTTTATTTGAGTAATTACCATCTGTTTGAATCCATAAACGACCAGCAGAATCAAAGCCAATACCATCAGGGCTATTAAACATGTTATCAGCGTTAATGTTGTCACTACCTGCATAAAGGTTGCCCTGATGCACTTCAGGGTTGCCCGCGATAAGGTAGAGATCCCACTCAAAGCCATCATTAGTATGGTCACCAGCTTGTGGTACCCAACGAACAATCTGACCATAATGATTCTCTTTACGTGGGTTTGGTCCACCAACATCTTGACCTTCTTTCACACCACGGTTCTTGTTGTTAGTTAACGTGCAGAACACATGCTTGTTGTCAGGATGAACGGCTACCCACTCAGGGCGATCCATAGTAGTTGCACCAACTTGAGTGGCAGCACGGCGAGCAAAGATCATCACCTCTGCTTGGTCATTGAAGCCGTTCGCTTTAGTTAAGCCATTCTTGCCATGAGTTAACTCAATCCATTGACCTTTTCCTTTCAGCTCTTGGTCATCGAACTCAAACTTAGCAACGTAAAGTGTTCCCTCTTCAAGAAGATCTCGATTTGCTCTGTCATTACCTGGCTGATACTTATTCTTCGAAACAAACTTGTACAGGTGCTCACCGCGCTCATCATCACCGAGGTAAACAACCACATGACCGTTGTCGTTGACAAGCAGTGCTGCATTCTCATGCTTAAACCGACCAAGCGCAGTGCGTTTAAGTGGCGTAGAGCTAGGATCGTTAGGGTCAATCTCTACAACCCAGCCAAAGCGGTGTGGTTCATTTGGATGCTTAGCCACATCAAAGCGCTCATCAGTGTCGTGCCACTGGTACTTGCTCTTAGCTGGTTTAACACCGTAACGCTTGTGATCAGCCGACACTTCAGCGGTTGCGCTAGTGCCAAAGTAACCGTTGAAGTTTTCTTCACAGGTTAAGTATGTACCCCAAGGTGTTTGGCCGTTTGCACAGTTATTAAATGTACCTAATGGCTTCATACCTGTTGGGTCTAGCTCAGTTTTCATCAAGTCGTGACCTGCCGCAGGGCCAGTCAGCTTCATTTCGGTGTTAGCAGTAATTCGGCGGTTGAGCTTGCCGTTTTTATCTAATTTCCACTGACCATCTGATCTGACGATCTCAAACACAGTCACACCATGCGCTGCCTGAGCTTTTAGCACATCGTCTGCTGTCATCGCTTTTCCGCCATGATCAAACAGAAGGTCGTAATTGGTGTATTCGTTGTTCACCGCGATAACCGCACGATCTTCACTGATTGGGAATAGGCTCATCCCATCTGTATTGTCACCAAACTGGCGCAGTTGAGCTTGTGAGTTTTGCTTACCGCTTGGATCGAATTCAGGTGCACCAGGGAAGATTGGGTCACCCCATGAGAGTAACGGTGTCGCTTTATAACCTTTAGGTACAATAAAAACATCCGCTGCTGAAGCTGGAACCGCTTCAAAGTTGAGCAAAGGACTTTCGCTTTTTGCTGCAAAAGCCTTGGTGATTGGATTAAGTGAAAGAAAGGCACTTGCACTTACTGCTGCTGTCCCAGCTAAAAAACGACGACGAGATAGACGCGCATCGACCATTTGGCTGAACTCAGAATCCTGATTCTCACGATCTTTAGATGAGATTGGACACATTTGCTGACTCCTTGCTTGAGTAATATTTTTTATAAACGCGAGCAAATCGTATTCAGTAAAGGTGACAGTTTGGTTAAGTTATTGTTTAGTAAAAATTAATAAAGTAAGACACTGATTTTAAGGTTACATTTCAGAATTAATAAACTGCGTCATGGTTCACTTTTGAATGATAGAGGATGGTGTACATACAAAAAAATGTGATCAAAACCCTAGCTATTTTCGAATTAGGCGACTAAATTTAGTCCTGTTCATGAGGAACTACGTTCACACAAGCTCATTCACGAGCTGTATTTTCATTAAGTGAGGGATTGTCATGAAGAAAATGAGAAGAGCACAGCTTCATCGTGTTCGCGTTCAATACTGGAAAGATTCAAGCAAAGACGCGAACAAATCATCATAAGTGTGCTAAACCCAACTAAGCTGGCTTAACTGCCAGCTTTTGTGTTTTTAGGGCTTTGGGTTTTATCGCCTCCAACCTAAGCAGCCCACTCTCGATGGGGAAGCATATCAGTTAACTCGCGCAATACACTTTGAGTCTGTTTAGAGTAGAGATGCTTATCTTTATAGCCAACCAACTGCACCTGACGTACCTTCCCTGATATCAACAACTGGCGGATCATTCGATTGACCATTTGTACGTTCATCGCCGAACCTCCCTCTAAACGCGAAACAGGCGATAGGCAAGAAAGATCAATATTCACAATGACGTCATCACAGTGCGCCAAATAGTTCGCCAATTGGTGTTTGACTTGAAAACGCAGCCCAAAACTACATTCAGCCAAAGTCATCCAATCACAACCAAGATCTTCAGCATATTCCCATGTCCTTTCATCCTGTAACGCAGGATCAATACCCAGACAAAACAGTCGACATTCGTTGTAGCGCGAGAGTGCAAAATGAAACGCGCTGCCCTGCTCAGGCTCTAAAGAGGCTTTAATCTCAAACTGACGACCTATATGAACTATGCCGAGCTCTCTGCGTGAAGAGCAATGTATTGGCAAAGCATGTAGCAGAGTCTCGCTATTATTACTAAGCACCACAGGTAATGCCTGTGAACCAAGAAAACGACTCAAGTGAAACTGGTATTGTTCGCAAGGCTGGTCAGTAATATTGTAATGACCACCATTGACCCAACAATGCTTACTGATGTCTGCAACCCAATCAAACATCTCCTCCAAGCTCTGATCGGCCATTTCAAAATCCACTTGTTTCATTGGTTTAATGCGTTCACTGACACTGAGAAAAACCATACGATTTGCCAAGGTCTCAGTCACAGACTGGATTTTATTGCGTCGAAATAGCCCGAACATACCAATTACCTCTCTGGGGGCAATGCCCTCGCTGCTTGAAGTACGTGAAGAATTATCTTCTGTTGATTAACCTGAACCCTATGCGCCGGAGCCATCACCGAGATCGCGCCCACCAGCTTAGTGCCTTTCATTACTGGAGCACTGATCCCTGACACTCCAGAATCGATCTCCGATGTACTGAGCGCATAGCCCTGATTGCGTATTTGCGCTAACTCCTGCTGCCAACGCTCTAACCTATCCTGCTCACCGAAATAGCGCAGGATTTTTTCACAACGCGCATTCGGTAAATAAGCCAGCATCACTTTAGATGAGGCGCCCCGCAACAGGGGTTGACTCTGACCCTGGACGTAGCTGCAACGAAGCGCCTGCATGCTCTCCTTACGGCTTACACATAACGCTCTATACCCTACAGGCACCATGTAAGCCGCCATTTCTCCGGTTTGTTTTTGCAAACGATTCAGCACAGCATCAACCGTGTCTAAATCGTGCGGACTGGTCTCGTAACTGCGCATCAACAACAGAGCTGCCGGACCGATGATCAAGGTTTTGTCATTTGGACTTTCCTCAATCAAGTTCCATTCTCGCAATAGTTTTAGGTGCCTATATAAGCTACTGATGGGCGTACCCAACTGCTCACTAAGTTGTTTCGCTGTCACAGGCTCTTCATTAACTGCAACTTGCATAAGTAGTTGAAGAACCTTTTCGTTAGCTTGCCCGCTGTTTTGCTTCATTGAATTCACGCTATTGTTGTATCGTCAGTTTCAGGTCACGATCAAATTGTATTCTTACTGGATAGGAATGAGTTAGTAAAAATAACCAACGTTTCTCAAATATTGAGAATAACCAAGCTCTAAACATACCCCTAGCTCTGAGCAAGATGAATCTAACTCACGACAAAACTTTACTTAACGGTAAAGTTAAAATACCCTTGTTAACCATAACAATTATGAAATGAACTGAAAGGTTCAATAAACAATACAAATAAAACAACGAATCAGGGACAGATATGAACAAGCTCGCCCTTTCACTTGGCCTAACCTTAACGATTGCTCCAACACTATTCTTCAGCGGACAACTTTCTCAAGCAAAGCCATCAGCCAACTCAACCGCTTACATGGTTCAATTACCTATAGAACGAAAAGCGACTAAGTTGATCGCCTTGGAAGGTGAGTTCAAACCTTCTAAGTACACACAAATTTTGGCGGAAAACAGCGGAAAAATTGCCAACATCTATGTCCAAGATGGCGATTACGTTGAAAAAGGTCAGCGTTTACTTGATTTCGATGCCACGTTAGCCGCACTGGCGGTAGAAGCCGCTCAAAATGAATATCAAATGGCAACTAAAAATATAATCGAGCTTACTCGTACCACTGGAGAAAACGACCCTAAGTTTAAAAATGCCGTGAGTGCGGTAGAAGCAACAAGGAAAAACTTGCTCCTCGCCCAACAAGATCATGAAGCAACCACCATGTATGCCCCATTTTCAGGCACTCTGGGTCAATTCCATTTGAACGCGGGTAATTACGTTAATGAAGGTGAGTTGATCACGGAACTGGTTGCGACTAATACCGTAGAACTGCACTTTACCGCATCTCCTCAAGTACTAAACGTCTTTCGCAAGGTGTTAAACAACTATCCTGATCGCTTGCAGGCTTCAATTGTTAATCAGGAAGGCCACTATATCGATGGCAAGTTACGCTATGTTGATTCTAAGCTCGCTAACCAGAGTCAAGATCTCAGCGCGTATGCAGTGTTCGACAACCGAAATGGCGAACACTTGATCGGCTCGAAGACAGCTTTCTATTTAAACAGCCCACAGCAAGAGCCTCAGCTATTTGTCCCTACTTCTTCAATCCATATTAAAGATGGGGTTCCCACCCTATTCGTCTTAGATGATAAACGCGTGGTAAGACAAAAGAAGGTGACTATTGCAAAAATCAAAGAGAGCCACACGGGTTATGTATCGATCAAATCGGGATTGAAAGCCAATGATTTCGTCCTGACAACCCCTGAAGCTCCTGAGTTAGTCGGTAAAAAAATAGACCCAATGGTTAACCTTGTAAATCAGCTCAATGAAATACTCAACCGTCAATCTTGATGGCAAAATCAGCAAACAAGTCGGTAAAAGATGAAAAAACTCTCAATATGCTACTTTAATGATAGAAGGCATGATTATTTATGGTAGCTTTGCACCTTTCCCCATCCTGTACGGATAAAGGTATGGACAAACGAAACCAACGCAGCGAGAAAACCAAACTAAGTATCATTTCGGCTGCGATTGAGTGCTACAAGGAAATGGGTGTACAAGGTGCCTCATTAGAGCTCATTGCAAAGAAAGCGAATTCGACAAAGCCGACTGTCTATTCTCATTTTGGTTCTAAAGAAAACCTGTATAAAGCCGTCGTTGAATACATCATGGAAGAGGAGAAACTCAATCACGCTTTACCAGACTTCGATCCTGAAATCAGTATTCGCCAGCAACTGATCGACTTATTTACTCAGCAGCTTGAACATGTCATGCAATGTGAAAAACGACGTCTACTCGTCGCGATTACCATCGAAGCCATGTGTCAGGGAAAATGTCACCTCAATAAAGTCGAAAGTATTAAAGCTTGCCCAATGGAAGCTTGGCTCGAAGAGGCAATACGTCACGGCGCTTTACCTGCGCAAAATACATCAGAGCTGGCCACTAATCTTTGGGCGTTAGTAAAAGGGAGAACCTTCTTTCCCGTCTTCCTCGGTATGGCCCCAAATGACTTGGCCGAACGTCAAACCAATCTAGAATCTGCGATAGACTTCTTTCTCGGCTGCCAAGGGATAAAGTAAAGGAGCCAAAGGCTCCTTTTAAAATCCAACTAGTCTTGCAGCGAACTGCCATTGGTACTAATCACTTTTTGGTACCAGTAGAAACTCTTCTTGCGCTTACGCTGCAAGGAACCTTGCCCGTTATCATCGCGATCAACATAAATGTAACCGTAGCGCTTGCTCATCTCAGCGGTTGAGTTTGCGACCAGATCAATAGGTCCCCAACTGGTAAAGCCCATCAGTTCTACTCCATCTAGCACCGCTTCTCGAGCTTGAATAAGATGATCGTTCAGGTAGGCAATACGATAGTCATCAACAATCTCGCCATTCTCATTCACTTCATCTCGCGCACCTAAACCATTCTCGACAATAAACAGCGGCTTTTGATAACGGTCATATAGGAAGTTAAGTAAAATGCGCAAACCTTTCGGGTCAATCAACCAACCCCATTGGCTCTTCTCAAGATACGGATTAGGAACACTATCAACAATATTGCCGACCTCTTTTTGCTTAGGGTCAGCACTTGCACAGCCGCTGGCGTAATAGCTAAACGAGATAAAATCGACACTGGCGCTAGCCAGTTCTTCTAAATCTCCTGCTTTCATTTCAATCTCTATGCCCTGCTCGCGGAAGTAACGCAACATATAGCCTGGGTATTTGCCTCGTGTTTGCACATCACCGAAGAACAACCACTTGTTATTCTCATGCAGAGCGGCAATCACATCGTCTGGGTTACAGGTATATGGGTAGTTGATCGCGCCTAACAGCATGTTACCGATTTTAGCGTCAGGAATAATCTCATGACACAGCTTAACCGCCTTGGCGTTGGCCACCAATTGATGATGAATGGCCTGATAAATTTCCTGCTCTGAAGCATCTTCTTGTAGCCCAACACCGGTAAATGGCGCATGCAAAGACATATTAATTTCATTGAAGGTCAGCCAAAGCTTGACCTTATTCTGGTAACGCTCAAACACAGTACGTGCATACCGTTCAAAGAAAGCGATCAGTTTGCGACTTCCCCAACCACCATAGTTTTCAACCAGTGCATAGGGCATTTCATAGTGCGATAGAGTGACAAACGGCTGCATGTCATACTTTGCCAGTTCATCAAAAATCTTGTCGTAATAGGCAAGACCTGCTTCATTCGGCTCGATTTCATCACCATTTGGGAAGATTCGAGTCCAAGCGATCGACAAACGCAAGCAGTTGAAACCCATCTCATCAAACAGCGCGATGTCTTCTGGGTAGCGATTGTAGAAGTCAATCGCCAGATCTTTAATACCGTCCGTTCGCTGTTGACGATTTTGATGTGGGCTTAATATTCCATTGGGCAACATATCAGACGTAGAAAGCCCTTTGTTGTCTTGATTAAACGCACCTTCAACTTGGTTTGCGGCAATTGCTCCACCCCAGAGAAAACGGTCGGGGAATGTGGTCATAATGGACTCCTGAATCAGCTCAATATTTACCCATCATTGTAGTGCGGAAACTGGGAACAAATGAGGTTCGATTGAAAAGGTGTTGTTTCCTAGTTTTCAACCAAGCGCTAACTACTCACGTGCAGGGGTAGCGATGTCTACTGTGTTAAATCTATTCAGTTCGCGTACAAAAATTTTCGCTATTTCGAGACGTTAGCAACACATTTAGTGCCAAACTAAGACTATGATTAGATCAGGATATTCAACGAGGGCGCAATTATGAACTACCGACATATTCTTGTTGCTATTGAACTAGAAGAAGAAACTAAGTCTCTGATAGATCGAGCGGTTTATTTAGCTGGGCTAACTGATGCGCAGATCTCTTTTATCCATATTGATGGTTCACATGGTGAAATATACCCAGAACTTGTCGACTTGAAAGAGACCCCTGATGCGCAGCCTATCAATGAGCATGCTGTCGAGCAGATTTTGTCGTTTGAAGCGTATAGCCCACTTGCCATCAGACAGATCCTTGTTGGCACTGGTGACCTAGCAGATAAACTAAAAGCGACTATCGAAGACAATAATGTTGACCTACTGATTTGTGGCCACCACCACGATTTTTGGAGCAAAATCGTCTCTTACTCCAAACATCTCGTCAACAAATCACCGGTTGATATTCTGGTCGTGCCTATCTAATCAAGTTGGCCACACAAAACTAGCATGGCGAGAGCCCCCACTTCTCTCGCCAAAACTCTTGCACTGATCTAAACGCTCTCAATTCAATCCATTATGGAAGTTTTGTTCCATAGTCAATGGACATCCTGGCTATTTTTCTCAACCTCAAACTGAACTAAATTAGCGCCATCGTTATGAACAACCGCGGATTTTAGATAATTGGGGTCATGTTCCACCACACGTTCGTTGTTAATGCGCTGAACAATCAACCCAAAATAAATTCGTAAGTATTTAATAGTTAGGAGCCAACATGACTCATCCAATCATCAAAGATTTAAACACTCGTTACACAGCTAAAAAATACGACGCAACAAAGCGTATTTCAGCACAAGATATGCAAGTGATTAAAGAAGCTATCCGTCTGTCGGCATCTTCTATCAACTCTCAACCTTGGAAATTTATCGTGCTTGAGAGTGACGAAGCAAAGCAGCGTTTCCACGACACCTTTGCCAACATGCACCAGTTTAACCAGCCACATGCAAAAGAAGCGTCACACACTATTTTATTTGCTCACAACCCACGTTTTACCAAAGAGCAGTACGCAAAAGTGGTTGATGCCGAAGTTACGTCTGGTCATCTACCAGAAGAACGTTACAACGACATGCTCAACGGCGCTTTCGGTTTTGCAGAGTTGAACACTGACGAAGCTGGCTTTAATGGTAACTGGACTAAGGCTCAAACATACATTGCACTTGGTAACACGCTACACACACTTGCACGTTTAGGCATTGCTTCAACGCCGATGGAAGGTGTTGATTCAGAGCTGATTGGTGAAATATTCAAAGATGAGCTAGACGGCTACGAGTGTACCTTTGCACTTGCACTGGGTTACCACAAAGACGGCGAAGACTACAACCATGGTCTACCAAAAGCACGTTTACCAATGGATGACGTCATCACAACGCTTTAAGGAGTGATGGTAACATGGCTAAGTTAACCGTTATTGCAAACATCATCGCCAAAGGTGGCCACGAAGAGGTAGTAAAATCAGAGCTGATTAAGCTGATCGACAAAACACGTGTTGAGGAAGGGTGTATTAACTACGACTTACATCAAGATAACCAAAACCCGGCGCACTTTGTGTTCCACGAAAACTGGGAATCTGAAGCCTTACTTGAACAGCACCTTGCTAGCGAGCACATCGCGACGTATATCGCAGCGGTAGAAGGCAAAGTCGATACGTTCACCATCAATCGAATGACACATATTGCCTAATCAACGTCAAATACCCGGGAGCTCCTATCTCGGGTGTTTTTGTTTCGCAGCATCCCTTTAACTAAACCCTTTCTCAGTACAAATTGTTCTTTTAAAATGACACTACCCGTGTGTTTACCTGCGATTTTGGGTAAATTGTTAAACAATCGCACACAGGCTTGGCGCAAAAGATAAGGACACTTCGTGCAATACGTAAAAATTAAAGATTCGATCGTGGAACAGATTGAGGCGGGCATGCTATCGCCGCGTCAAAAACTGCCAGCAGAGCGTAAGTTAGCGGAGTCATTCGACACTACCCGCGTCACTCTGCGTGAAGCCTTATCATTGCTGGAAGCGGAAGGTCGAATCTATCGCGAAGATCGCCGAGGATGGTTTATCTCTCCTGCGCCATTACGTTACGACCCAACCGAAACGCTGAACTTCCCGAATATGGCAAAAATGCAAAATCGTGTGCCTAAAACGGAATTAATTGCAGCGAAAGGAACATTGGCAAACAAACAAGCCGCGCGCTTGCTAGACTTACAGCCTTTCTCAGACGTGTATCAAGTCAACCGTGTACGATACCTTGAGGACCGTCCTGTGCTGTATGTGACAAATTACATTCGCCCAGAGTTATTTCCAAACCTACTAGACTACGATTTATCGAATTCATTGACCGATATTTACCGCGATCACTATGGCGTGACGTATCAAAAAATTCGCTACCGTATTTCAACTAGCACCTTGTTAGGTGAAATAGCGCAGGCATTACGCGCGACAGCAGGCACTCCAACCATGGTTGTGGAGCGCATCAATTACAACCAACACGGTGAATTAATTGATTGCGATATCGAGTATTGGCGACACGATGCCATCAGCATTGAATCTCTCGCAGAACTTAATCGTTGAATAGCTTTATCTCATCATCTAAGGCTCCATCTCGGAGCCGTAATTTTATTCAGACAGGTAGATTGAAATGGATTTGTTGGCGATTAGTCTCGTCGTATTCTCTGCTGTGCTTCATGCAGGCTGGAACATTCTTGGCAAAAACAACTCAGGTTCTGGCCTCGCGTTTACCCTAGCATCCAGTTTCTCAGCATGCGCCATTCTTACCCCTTATTTAATCTGGTATTTATCAACCATTGGCTGGACTTCACTACCGAGTGAGTTTTGGGGATTACTGTTCATTAGCGGCATTTCACAAATCGTGTACTTGGTCGGATTGATTATCGCTTATAAATACGCTGACGTTGGCGTGGTCTATCCGATTGCTCGAGCACTGCCTGTAATGATGGTCGGTGCAATCAGTGTCGCTTTGGGGCATGAGTTATCCAGTCAACAGTGGCTTGGCTTCCTGTTGATTAATCTCGGCTGCATGCTCGTACCGTTAACCAACTTTCGCCAAATAGCGTTGAGTTCTTATTTGAATGTTGGGGTATTTTGGGCATTGATTGCTGCGATAGGCACAGCGGGATACTCAGTAATAGATAAACAAGCCCTGAGCTTGCTCACGAAACAAGCGTCAGAGATCTTGAATGACCAATACAGCGCGATTTTCTACCTGGGTGTGCAATTTTGGGCGATAGGTATCCCTACTCTTGCGTGGTGTCTAATGAGCGGCAAACGCGATGAAATCAAAACGGCTTGGCAGATTAGAAAATCAGCCAGCATGGCAGGAGTAATGATGGCATCGACCTACGGCTTGGTTCTGTTCGCGATGACCATGACAGACAACGTTAGTCTAGTCGTGGCATTGCGTCAGATCAGTATCGTGTTTGGATTATTTATGGGCATTTATTTCCTAGCAGAGAAATGGTACTTAACTCGAACTGTCGGAGTCACCTTAGTGATAGCTGGCTTGATTCAAGCTCTGAGTTGAGAAATGGAGAGAACAATGTTTAAACCCTTATACGTTTTTGACTTGGATGAAACGCTAATTAACGCTGATTGCTCTATGGTCTGGAATGAGTTTTTAGTCGAAAAAGGCATAGTAACCGATCCTAACTTTATTGATGAAGATCGGCGCTTGATGAACCTCTACGCAGAAGGAAAGCTAGACATACAGCGCTACTTGGATTTTTCTTTAGCGCCGCTTACGACTATACCAAAAACACAAGTCAATGACTTAGTTGAAGAGTGTGTGCAGCGCTATATCTTGTCTACGCAGTTCCAGCAATCTAAGCCTCTAATTGAGAGGCTAATACAGCAAGAAGTGGATATGGTCGTTATCTCCGCGAGCGTTACTTTTTTAGTTGAGGTTGTCGCACGTCATTTAGGGATTAAAAATGCCTTGGGTATCGATTTGGTCGAAAAACAAGCATGCTATAGCTCCGAAATAGATGGCATAGCGACTTACCGTGAAGGTAAGGTCACTCGCCTTAAACAGTGGCTTAAACAAACCGCACAATCCTATTCGGAAATTCACTTTTTTACTGATTCCATTAACGACTTACCCTTGTGCGAGTACGCTGACCGTACCTACCTAGTTAATCCATGCCCTCGTTTAAGGCCCATAGGGGCAGAACGCAATTGGACCATATTGCACTGGAATTCATAAAGTGAACGACGCTCACTCACGCAATTGATCTATCGCACTTAGCTCGTGAAAGCTTGCTATATCAAACTTCTAATTTAACTCAGGGACGAGCATATGGACATAAAACACTTTTCCGAGTTGGTAGGGCTGTCAGCTCATACGATTCGATACTACGAAAAAATTGATCTGCTAAGAGGTATCAAGCGTGATTCGGGTGGGCGGCGCTACTTTACTGAGCATGATGTGCGTTGGGTACAGTTCATTGTTCGCCTTAAAGAAACAGGCATGCCACTCAAATCAATTAAGCAGTACTCTGATTTGCGCCATCAAGGAGACTCGACCCTCACAGCGAGAAAAGAGCTACTTGAACAGCATAGAAACCACCTAAAAGCTGAACTCGAAAAACAGCAAAACCACCTATCTGCGCTTGATGCCAAAATCACCTATTACCAGGGCGAAATAGACGCTTGACTTAGAGTTAACTCTAACGGTTAACCTCTTGTCATCCACAGACAAAAGGAACACGTAATGAGTAACTCAAGATATCAAATTGGTATAGAACGCCTTGCAGCCATTGACGGTAAAGCAGGGCAAAAAGTCATCGATAGCTTACAAGACATTTGCCCCGATCTGGCAAGGTTTACCATTGAGTATCCGTTTGGCGATATTTATAGCCGCGATGGGCTAAGCCTAAAAGAGCGTGAAATCGCCACCGTGGCAGCGCTGACCGCTATGGGCAATGCTGCACCGCAACTTAAAGTCCACCTGCATGCGGCGCTCAACGTTGGTTGTACAGCCGACGAACTCAAAGAAGTCATCCTCCAAATGTCGGTTTATGCAGGGTTCCCAGCGGCATTGAACGGCATGTTCGCACTCAAAGAAGTGCTCGCTGAACACGATTTAACGGCTGAACCCAAAAGTAGTGCTTAACGTATTTCCATGCTAAGCAAACTTGGAATGAAAACGGGCACGAAACAAATCATAAATAGACACAGCGCTGTACATCCGTTATATAAAGGGAAATTTTCGAATTAGTGACTAATTATGAACAGAGCTTTTGTGATTCGCGCTCGCGCCGCATCGACAGATCCTAAAACCTTCCTTGACGGGGTGGGATCTGATGCGCATTCCGAGATTCTTGCCCATGTACTAATGAATGCGATTTTTACCGCCCAATCTCATCGTGATGATGTGACTGTGTATTTAGTATTGGAAAGTACCTCAGACTTTTCTCGTACAGTGCGCTTAGAATCGTCTCTGCTGACTAACATTGGCGGCTTTCATGAATCTGCGTTGATTGCGTTAATTACTAAAGCGCTAGAAGGCTCTATGGGTATGAAGAAAGAAGAGCTAAGAAACGTTGCAGACGGTTTAAGTGTTGAAACTATCAGCTTTGAAAAACTGGTTCAGCGCTTAGCAGAAGACTACCCGCTTTATCTGCTGGACAAAAAAGGCACTGATATTCGTGATGAGCCGTTTAGTGGCAGTGCTTGTTTTATCCTCACTGACCATATCCCAATGCCAAAAAAGAGTTGGAATAGTCTCAAGCGATTAGGGACGAATAAAATCAGTCTCGGGCCTCAGATGCTGTTTGCCTCACAATGTATTGTGCTTATCAACAATGAGTTTGATCGTCGAGGCTTGTAACACTTGTATGGTCATCAACACTCAGAGCCGCCACTGCGGCTCTTTTCTGTTGGGCGTAACATTGTTACTTTGACTCAGAAGGAATCAAACCGCGGATTATCGGCTCTCGCCATGATTGTGCGCTTTTATCGTATGCACCAAAACCCGCGCTATATTCCCAATAATGCCAACTGAAACCTCGACTCTCGGCCTCCCTTGCAATAAATGCCGTCCAGGCTGTTTGGTCTTCAGGTTTTGAGGACTTGCTGTAAACACCAAACTCACCAATATTGATCTCAAAACCTCTATTTGGCTTGCCATTCCATTTCGACACTGCGTCTAAGAAGCCATATAAGGTTTTCTTCTCTTTCTCGCTGCCATACCAACGCGTATCCGTCCATTTGTCCGCCCCATCAACCCACTCGGCTCCTTGATGAGTAAACTTAAACGGCTCATAAAAGTGGACGGTAATAATGGTATTGTCGGCATTCACTGACTTGGGCAAAACTAACTTAGGTAAGGCAAAAGGTCCGCCCCACTCCGCAGTGCCAATCATCAATTTACGCTGACCCGTTGCGTTGTTTTGACTGCTTGCCGAGTCGTCCCATATCAGGGTTGTTAAGTCCTGGATTAACAGATTCCAGCGCTTTGAATCTACTTCTGCGTGTGGTTCGTTAAGCAACTCGAACACTAACTGATCTTCTGAGTATTGCTCTAACGGAAAGGCTTTCGCCACTTGAGCCCACAATGCATTTAGCCTTTCTCTGTGATGTGAAAAACGTCCTTTCTCGTAGAACAACTCGTTATAATGATGAGTATTAATAACCACTTTGAGATCACTTGCCATTGCTTGGTCGACCACAACTTTTACTCTATTGAGAAAGGCTTTCTCAATAGAGTATGGCGGAACATCTAACGCATGGGCATTCCATCGAATAGGGATTCGAACACTTGCAAAGCCAGCGGCTTTAATTCTCTCAAAGTCAGCCAGCACTATTTTTGCATTATTGTTCCACTCCCCTTCGTAAGAAGGAGATTCAAGGTAGTTGCCCATATTAATGCCACGACCAAGAAATGAATGCGACAAGCCAGCACTCTGGTTCCAACCATACAAGTCGGTGTAATAGTGCTTGCCCAAAACGTTGGGTTCACTTTGCCCTGTTTGGGCTTGATTGGTACACCCTATCAGCAGACCAACTGCAATTATCGCTGGCGTTAACTTCATATATTTCCCTTTGATCACAAGCTCTTGATTAATAACTAGAGCACCACCTAGAGTTAGATAATTACTTGAAATTGAAAGGCTCACAAACCTTGTTCTAACTATGTGGGTGAGTTCAATTATCTATGAAATTAAAGCGCAATATGAGCAGTTTGTGTCATGAGGGATGGGCCTAAAACGGGTACTCTGTTTAGCTTAACGGTTAAACAGGTTGGGCAAATTGACCTTAAAGTATCCTAGTAATAGCCACAAACACACGAGTGTACTTCCTTGCTATGCATAACAGGCCGAGCACTCTTCTACAGTAAATCGCGGTGCGCCTTTCAAGTTTGCTAAGTGATCGATTCCAGCATCAACGCCCATCTGATAGCCCGTTTCCAAAACTGCACGTTGACGAGATAGACGTTTCACTGGGAAATCAGCCGGTGGAGCAATAACTCGCACTTTGGCATCCATTGGTGGAAAGCGAATGAATTCTAAAGCTTGATTATATCGGCTTGCTCTCGTTTTTAGTGTCTGAGCAATTACAGGGTTGTCTGACAGCAACCGTTTCATTAACCAGTGACTTCTCGATTCAGGCATTGAATAGCTTATTGGATGAGACAATATCACTGTGATGTCTCGCGCTCCTTGTCTATAAGCTTCCTTTACAGGAATTGAGTCAGCTACCGCACCATCAGTAAAGCAGCTACCCGAAAAACAAGGTGTCTCTCGATAGGCTACGGGTAATGCTGTGGTTGCTTCGATTACATTGAGCAGATTGTCTTGTGTGACTTTAAAGTAATTGGCCGCTCCAGTGTTAATATCAGTCACTGCTGAATACAATGGAATGTTACTAAGTAACTCATTCAGATGGAGTGGGTATTGTTGTAATGAGGTTTCACTAAGCCATTTCACATCTGTTAGGTGTCCACCTTTCATGAACCGAACAGGGTTATAAAAATCTTTCGATGTGGCAAGGTCAGTAATTATTTGGTAACTGCGCTTTGGTTGTTTAGATAAATAACCAAGCAAATTGGATGCCCCCGCAGAAGCCCCGATTGCGAACTGGAAAGGGTTGTACTCTTCCTGCATAAAAGCATCCAGAACACCCGCTGCAAAAATACCGCGCATCGCTCCGCCTTCAACAACTAAAGCTTTATTTTCCATCACATCTACCCATATAAACTTCGATAATCAAATTCTATTGAAAAAACATTAATTGAAAAAAGCGATTGTTCTTATCAATTCAATAGTTGATATCTATTTTTGTTTACCGCTGATGGATGCGTTTCGCCAGCCATTTGAGTAGTCACATTGAGGTATAAAACTGTGTTGTCTTACAACGCGATTGCAAGCATCTCAAATATGTCTGGGGTATTACATAAATTTAGCCTCAGCAGATGAGTAACAGTCTCCACCGATAAAAATGTGACTCTGCATTAAATACATACCCCTCTTTTTCATTGAGCAATGGGCCTGAAGCTGAATGACTGAATTGAGAGGGATTGGCTTGATATAGCGAACATCAAGTCGAGCGGTCATAGCGCAAACATCACGAGCGAATAGGCAATGAGTCATTGCCGCATCGTGCAATGTAGCAATCACACCGCCCTGCATGACACCTTGATAGCCTTGCACTTTTTTAGTTGGCACAATTTGCCCCACTACACCTCCGTCAGCCGTTAACTCAAAGCGGATGGCACTATGATCGTTGAAAAAAGGCTGGCAACAAACCGCACATTGTTGGTGATTTTTAGGAATATGAATAGACATACAATACTACTCGGTCAAAAAAGACGACAAGACTAGAGGGGTAAACAAAGTCGAAAAGCTGATTAGGTAAATCATTATTTTTCCTCTTGCTGGTCGGGTAACTTAAACGCTTTCGCCAAGTGATTCATCGTTCGTGGTGAAAGCTTACTAGAGAGTATTCGAGCGCCTGTTACTCTTCCTGCACTGTATGCTTCTCGCATACCAATTACAGCAGAACGTGTTTTACTCTGACTTGAACAGTTTGCTTTATTTTTATTCGCTGACGGCCGAGCAAATTCAATTTGAGTAACTGGAGTTAATTGGTTTTCATCAAAGCACTCTAGAGAGAACCCACGCGGTGCACTTAGAACACGAACATTGAGCTTAAACAGTGTACTCAGCATATTCGAGCCAATTGAACGAACGACAACAGCATGCACCTGATTATCTTGCAATACCTCGCGCCAAAAGTGCTTATGGCTACAACACGATGATGACTTAGGCAGCTCGAGGATTCGTTTGGCATTGGTTTGGTTATCCCACAGCATAATCTGAGGAGCTTTGGCAAAGTGATTGGAAAGAGAAGATTCGCGGCAGGGAATGGCAAACAACATAGTGTTCTCCTTTATCAGTGTAAGGAGAGCACTATACAACCCATTATTAGCATATGCCAATAACTAGTTATGAAAAATTAGGATCCACCGAATTGCTACTTTGAGCGGCTATTCCGTGCCTTGACTGGCATGAATGCAGCTCTCTTTCTCGTCGGCATGATCGATGTTGGTGAAAATCTAAGCGAAGGAAAACAAACGAAACCCTGAGTTGGTTACTTCTATCAGGTACTTTGATTGCTAGCACCTTTGATTTTATGTTTGAACTGTCGGTTTTCGTGGTTGACTTAGAGCGGTGTTAGATCGCATGTGACATACCTAAAGTCCCCCAAGAAGAAATAAATTAACAAAACTGCTAACTCAGAATTGTCCAATAACAAGTTAGGCGCAGAGCACTCAGGGCTGCGTGTTCGGCCTGAGTGTCTAGACCCAACTGCCTAAACACGTCAAAATACCTAGTTGTCTTTGCTATTAAGCAACTGGGTAGAGCTTTAACCTTGAGCAAATCGCTCAGGATAATCACTAAAGATCGCATCCACTTTATCGAGTAACGGGAAGCTCGCGGGGTCATTAACAGTAAAGCACCAAGCAGCGCAGCCTATCTCTGCGAGTTTCTTAAGGTCTGCTGCGTTGATGTGCTTGTAATTCAAATGGCAGCTATAGGCATTGATGGTTTTAAGCAGAGCGAGAACATCGCTGCTTAGCTTGTCACAAATCACTCCGAGCTTGTACTCACGGCACTGCTCTCCGAGGGCTTTCATCACGTGTGGGTTGAAGCTAGAAAGGATAATCGATTCATCATCTATCTGATACTCATTCAGCAACTGCGCAACGCTGGTAACCACCTCTTGCGCACAATCAGTGTCGAGCTTTATCTCTAGATTGAGCTTAATATTGCTTGCCTTAACAATGGCAAACAACTCACCTAGGGTTAAGATCTCTTCTCTAGCAAAGTCAGAAGAGAACCACGAACCGAAATCAAGCGTTTTTAACGCTTCAAGCGTGTGTTGGTCGACACGTCCTTCACCGTTGCTGCATCGGTCTACCGTATGATCATGGCAAATCACAAGCTGGCGATCTTTGGTCGGTTGAACATCAACCTCTATCCATTCCAACCCCATAGAAATCGCCGCCTCAATACTGACTTTTGTATTCTCAGGGTAATGGCCTGACACCCCTCTATGACCGACAATTATTGGTCTCATTATTATTCCTTAATCTGCCACAACCAGTTCTACCTGATTGATTCTACATAGTGATTGAAATTCTGGTACTGCATCATCGACAAACAGACGATCCATTTCAGAAAGCTGCGCGCTGACAACTGGCGCGTATCTGCCCGGTTTGGTTTTATCAGCAATCAGCCAACACTGGCGGCTCTGCTCAATAATGGCTCTAGTGAGATTAGCCTCTTCCGGCGTAAAATCCAGAAGCTCCCCCTGGTCTCCTAAGCCACCAATACCAAAAATGCCAATCTTGATATTAAACTGACGATAAAAGCGTGTCGTCGCCTCACCAACCGTATCTTCATCTGAAATTCTTACCGCTCCCCCCGCAAGATAAGTAGAAATATTAGAATTTCTGCTTAGCGTGAGAGCCGCATTTATATTGTTAGTGACCACAGTTAAGCCAGGGTGATCCAACAGCGCCGTCGCCACATGCTTAGGTGTGGTTCCTATGCCTAGGAAAATACTACACCCCTCGGGGATTTCGCTAGCCACTTTTTTCGCAATACGCTGCTTGGCTGAGACATTCAGCAAATCTCGGTTGGTAAACGACAAATTATCATTGGCACTTGGCAGAGTAATGCCGCCATGTACGCGCCGAACAAGCCCTTTATCGCTCAAATCATTCATATCCTTACGAATGGTCTGAACCGATATGTTGAATGTCTCTGACAGCAGAGCACTGGATAAAACACCATTGCTGCGCTGTAGATAGCTAAGAATCTCTTTTTGTCTTAAAGATAGAGTCACCGTAATGTCCTTATCTGGGGGTTAGTCTTTACTACTGTAGTTTAATCGGCTCAATACGCTTTCCTTGCGCATCAAATAGGTGGAGGTTACTTCGATCTACATAAAGGCTCAGTGGCGTTGCCACATCAAACTCCGTTTCCGGCGTCACTGCGATGAAAGCTTGCCCATCCACCTTGCCGTGCACCAGTTGATTCGGGCCTAGTGGCTCAATCACACTGATGTTTAGTGCAAAATTGAGCGCGTTATCGAGCTTCTGTGTCTCCGCATGTTCTGGGCGAATACCCAAAGTGACTTGTTGATTAATACCGTTATATTCTGGCACTGAAATATCGTGACCTGCGACGGAGAGAACACCGTCTTGGAGCGTCGCCTGCAGAAAGTTCATCGCCGGGCTGCCCATAAAACTCGCCACAAAGCGGCTTGCAGGCCAGTGGTAAACCTCAGACGGAGTGCCAACTTGCTCTATTTGCCCTTGATTGAGTACAACAATGCGATCCGCTAGGGTCATGGCTTCAACTTGATCATGTGTAACGTACACACTCGTCACGCCTAGCTCACGCTGCAATTTCTTTATCTTGAGGCGCATGTGGGCGCGCAGTGAAGCATCAAGGTTTGAGAGCGGCTCATCAAACAAGAATAGCTGCGGATCACGAACGATCGCCCTGCCCATCGCAACGCGTTGTCTTTGGCCTCCAGAGAGTTTCGCCGGTTTGCGGTCAAGATACTCTTCAATCTTGAGTGTCTTAGCGACGTTTTGAATCTTCTCATCAATCACTGCTTTATCCACACCACGATTTTTTAGACCGTAAGCGAGATTGTTGTACA
>NZ_JATABG010000025.1:0-20317 GCF_036533755.1 Vibrio sp. M260118
TAGAGTGAATCTGGTATGAATATCAATTTATCATCGGTATCGGAAAGTCCTAAAGCGACCCCGGCAGCGGTAGCAAGTGGTGAAGCGACCTCTGAATCAACAGAGTCTGGTGGTTTTTTCTCCAAGCTTACAGCGCTGATTAAGGGGGAAGGTAGCTCTGAGGCGAAACCTGAAGCTAAAGTCGATGCAAGCCAAACCAAGACTAAAGCTGAGAGCGAAGAGGTTAGCGTAGAAGGTGACGTTGAAGCTAAGAGTGTTAAGACGTCAGCAACGGAAAGTCAAAGTGCGGATGAGCTTCTATCGTCAGAGGAAGAGTCTGCCAAAGCGGAAAAATCGACAAAAGCAGGCGAATCGAATGTCGATGAATCTGAAGCGAAATTGCCAAAGTCGGCGGAAAAAATTGTTTCGGAGAATGATGAAGTTTTGCAGCGTCTGGATCACTCTAATAAAGCGCTGCAACCTAAAGACGGCAAACAGTTGCCACAACATGAAGTGGTTGATGAGAATGTCAAACCCGGTGTTCAAAGTGAGAGTATAGTTGCTGAGAGTAAAACGCCAACATCGCTAAAGGTTGCATCTGAATCAACGCAAGAAACTGAACCATTACAACAAAATGCCAAGCTAGCTGCAGATCAAGTAGCCTCGGGCGAGAAGGTAGTGGTGACGTCTAGTGAAGGTGAAGAAGTTGCAGTGCCGGTTTCGGCTAAGCGTTTTATCGACACATCGGACACGCAACAAGTCACTACTCAAGCTAGCCAGAAAGGCGAACAGCAAGTTGAAAAATCGACAATAGCGGCGGCGGGTGTCGCGGCTGTGAGTATGGATGATGTGAGTGAGCAAGTTGTGGACGCTAAAGCGGTCGCAAACGATAAATCTCAAACAGCCGTGAGTGATGAAGTGGTTGTTAGCCGTGACTCTAATGCTAATCAAGTTGATGACAAACCGTCTTCTCAAGCAGAAGAGAGCGCTACAGTTGCTAGTGCCGCTATGCTTGGGGGCTCTGCTGTTGTGGGCGCAACCACTGCAACGAGTGACAAAGGTAGTGCAGAAGCTAGCCGGATTGCAGCACCTATGGCCACTGGTTCGGTTGTTACTGGTGTTTCTGAACTTGAAGATCAAGTGGAGTTAGACCCAACAGCCGTTGTTGCGGGCACAGCTGTCGCAACGGGTGCAATTCCGTGGGCGGCGTCAGAAGGTCAAGCCAAAGATGACGCAGCTCCTAAAGCCGATATACAACCTAAACCTCAGCAAGCGCCAGTCGCTCACTCAGTTCATCAAGCGATTGTGAGCCAGCAAACTCAGGCACCAATGGCACAATCACTTCAGCAGCAAGCCGTTACGCCGACTATGCCAAGTGATTTATCTGCTCTTCAGATGCAGCAAGTTGCGGTGGCGCAAAATGGCGCGGTAGCTCAAGACCAAGCTGTGCTAAAAGCAGCAATGGGCGCAAAAGCCGCCCATAGCCTTGGTCAATTGGCTGGCAAGAAAGAGGGACAACAACCTGGTACAGAAGCGAGCAATGGTTTTGCTCAGCAACTGGCTCAAGCTTCGGGTCAGCAAGGGCCTGGCGCATTGGGTCAAGTAAGAGCGGAACAAGCAGCACAGCCGCCATTGCAACTCAATCGAGAGATGGCCGGTGAGCAACTGGCTGAACGTGTCCAAATGATGATGTCGAAGAACCTGAAGAACATTGATATTCGTCTTGACCCGCCAGAGCTAGGTCGAATGCAGATTCGCATGAACATGAATGGCGATGCGGCGACAGTTCACTTTACGGTTGCTAACCAGCAAGCGCGAGATGTGATTGAACAATCCATGCCAAGACTACGTGAAATGCTTGCTCAGCAAGGATTACAATTGGGTGATAGCTCAGTTCAGCAGCAGGCATCCGGTCAACAGCAGAGACGTTATGCAGAGGGTGGACAAGGTAATAATGGTCAAGGAGGCAGCAATCACGGCTTCTCTGGAGAAGAAAACCTTGAACCAGACATCAATCTTGATTTGAATGTCGCATCAAAGCGTGATGGAATTAGTTATTACGCTTAAACTGTTAAAAACAAAAGAATAGAGAACGTGACGCTATGGCTGATGAAGAACTAGAAACTGAAGCACCCAAAGGAAAGAGCAAGCTGCTGATCATTATCATTGCAGTCGTTGTGTTGCTAGTGGGTGGCGGCGGTGCAGCTTTCTTCTTAATGGGCTCGGACGAGCCAGCGGAAGGGGAAGACACGATGCAGCAACAAGCTGCTCTCCCAACAGATCCAGTCGCTTACGTTAATATCGCACAACCTTTCTTGTTTAATGTAACTGGCGACAAGAGAGACCGTTTGGTGCAGATTAAAGTCCAACTAATGGTGCGTGGCACAGAGAACGAAAATCTGGCTCGTTATCACTCTCCATTAATTGAAAGTTCGCTGCTCAGTACATTTGCTTCAGCTACGGTTGATCAATTAAGAACCGCTAACGGCCGCGTTGAGCTCCGTGAAAAAGCAACTGATGATATTAAAGCCAGTTTGAATCGAGCAGTGGGTCAGCCTGTGATTGAACGTGTGCTGTTTACTGACTTTGTAATGCAATAGGTGACGAGTGACTGATCTATTAAGCCAAGACGAGATTGATGCTCTCTTACACGGTGTAGATGACGTTGATGAGGCTGATGAAGACGAGGTTGTCTCCGACGCCAGTGCGGTAGACTTCGATTTCTCATCGCAAGACCGCATTGTTCGTGGTCGAATGCCGACCCTTGAGCTGATTAACGAGCGTTTTGCCCGACATATGCGCATTAGCTTGTTTAACATGCTGCGCAAAACGGCAGAGGTTTCAATCAACGGCGTACAGATGATGAAGTTTGGTGAGTACCAAAATACCCTGTACGTACCAACCAGTTTGAACATGGTGCGCTTTAGACCGCTGAAAGGCACTGCGCTGATTACTATGGAAGCGCGTTTGGTCTTTATCTTGGTAGAGAACTTTTTCGGTGGTGATGGCCGTTTCCACGCTCGTATCGAAGGTCGTGAATTTACGCCAACCGAGCGCCGAATTGTTCAGTTACTGCTGAAGATTGTTTTCGAAGACTACAAAGAAGCTTGGTCTCCGGTAATGGGGGTTGAGTTTGAGTACCTTGACTCGGAAGTAAACCCGAGCATGGCGAACATCGTCAGCCCGACAGAGGTAATCGTAGTCAGCTCATTCCACATTGAAGTGGATGGTGGCGGCGGTGACTTCCATGTGGTTATGCCTTATTCAATGGTTGAACCTATCCGTGAACTTTTGGATGCGGGTGTTCAGTCAGACAAGATGGAAACCGACGTTCGTTGGAGTACTGCGCTGCGTGAAGAGATCATGGATGTGCCAGTTAACTTCCGTGTTGATCTGCTGGAACAAGATATCTCATTGCGTGACTTAATGGAGCTTCAGCCTGGCGACATCATCCCGGTTGAAATGCCAGAGCACGCAGTGATGTTTGTCGAAGAGTTGCCAACCTATCGAGTAAAAATGGGCCGTTCTGGTGACAAACTAGCCGTCCAAGTATCAGAAGAAATTAAACGACCAGATGTGGTCAAAACGGATATCGCTTTCCTTGGTAAAGACGTCATTTCTGAATTAGAAGAAGACGAAGGCGAAATCGAAGATTAAGAGATTATATAGGTAACAAATATGGAACCGAGTGACGACCAAAAACTGGCGGACGAATGGGCAGCAGCGCTAGGAGAAGATCCCGCTGCGCCAGAGATTGACGTCGATGAGGTAATGAACGCTCAGTTAGATGAGCTACAAGATACATCATCACCTATCTCAGAAGATGAACGCCGTAAGCTAGATACTATCCTAGATATCCCGGTGACCATCTCAATGGAAGTGGGCCGTTCTCAAATCAGTATCCGTAACTTGCTACAGCTAAACCAAGGTTCGGTTGTCGAGCTAGAGCGTCTTGCTGGTGAATCGTTAGATGTATTGGTTAACGGCACCTTGATTGCTCACGGCGAAGTGGTTGTGGTCAACGATAAGTTTGGTATCCGTCTGACCGATGTAATCAGTCAAACTGAGCGTATTAAGAAACTTCGATAGTGTAAGGATAGCTATGTCTTTCAAGGTTAAGGAGTACTTACTTTACTCTCCTACGCTGCTATCACCTTCTGCATTTGCTACCGTCTCAACTCCTGGTAGCGAGCTTGATTGGGCGACCACTATGGGGTCGCTCATCTTCGTTGTAGCCTTCATTCTGTTTTTAGCTTGGTTACTGAAGCGAATGCGACTGCCTGCACTTGCCAATCAGAAAGGACTAAGTGTGGTACGCCAAATCGTTGTTGGTCATAAAGAACGCATTGTTATTGTTCAAGCCGGAGAAGAGCAGTTTTTGGTCGGTGTGACAGCGCAATCGATCCAGCTAATCTCAAAACTGGAGAAACCTTTATCTCAGGAGGAGATGGCCACGAGTCCGTTTTCCAATCAATTGACTCAGCTACTGAAGAATAATGATAAAAGCCAATAACCTAATAGGGATCGTCTTAGCTTTCGCTTTGACCTTGTTTTCTTCGTTATCTCTCGCTCAGCAGGAGTTGGAGACGCCTGTTCCTGCCAATATTGCACCGTCAGATTCGGTAACAGTGACGGCAATGAACAGTGAGCAAGGTGCGTCAAGAACTATCGCAACAGGCAGTTTTACCTGGAACGGTGGTGGGATTCCGGCGTTTACCATGACCGCTAACCCTGACGGCACTGAAGACTATTCGATAAACCTGCAGATCCTCGCGTTAATGACCATGTTGGGCTTCTTGCCTGCGATGGTTATATTGATGACATCTTTTACCCGAATTGTGGTGGTCATGTCGATTCTGCGTCAGGCGATGGGTTTACAACAGACGCCATCCAACCAAGTTATTATCGGTATTGCTATCTTTTTGACCTTCTTCATTATGTCGCCAGTGCTGAGTAAAATTAATGATGACGCGATTCAGCCTTACATCAATGAGCAGATCACAGCACGTGAAGCGTTTGATGTGGCTCAGGTGCCGATGAAGGACTTCATGCTTAAACAGACCCGAGTGAAAGATCTCGAAACCTTCGTCAATATCTCTGGCTCAACTGCGACGGCGCCAGAAGATGTCTCTATGGCGGTATTGATTCCAGCGTTTATTACCTCAGAGCTTAAGACAGCTTTCCAAATCGGCTTTATGCTCTTCTTACCATTTTTGATTATCGATTTGGTGGTGGCATCGGTATTAATGGCGATGGGTATGATGATGCTTTCGCCAATGATCGTATCGTTGCCGTTTAAACTTATGCTGTTTGTTTTGGTTGATGGGTGGAACCTGATTCTGTCGACCTTAGCGGGCAGTTTCGCCTTGTGACGGGAGAAAGCGTATGACTCCTGAAATGTTCGTCGAGCTGTTTCGTGAAGCACTCTGGATGGTACTTATTATGGTCAGTGCGATCATTATTCCGAGCTTGTTGATTGGTTTGGTGGTTGCTATTTTCCAAGCCGCGACCTCAATTAACGAACAAACCTTGAGCTTTTTGCCCCGTCTTATCGTTACCTTGCTGGCTCTGATGATGTTTGCTCATTGGATGGCGCAAATGCTGATGGAGTTTTTCTTTGGCATGATTGAACGTCTTCCTCAGGTGCTTTACTAGGTCGCGCCGATGGAGTACCCAACGAGTGTCGTACTAGACTGGATCGCCAACTACTTTTGGCCCTACACACGCATCGCTGCCATGCTGATGGTGATGTCGGTGACGGGTGCTCGTTTTGTCTCTACTCGCGTACGTCTCTATTTAGGCTTGGCGATTACCTTTGCCGTGATGCCTGCCATTCCTGCTGTTCCTGAAAGTATTGAGTTGCTCTCTTTTCAAGGCTTTATGACTGTCTTGGAGCAGATAATCATTGGTGTGGCGATGGGGACAGTAACCCAATTTATGATCCAGACCTTTGTTATTTTGGGTCAGATTTTGGGTATGCAGTCGAGCTTGGGTTTTGCTTCAATGGTAGACCCAGCCAACGGACAAAACACACCCTTGCTTGGTCAACTATTTATGTTCCTTGCCACCATGTTCTTCTTAGCCACTGATGGCCATCTTAAGATGATCATGCTAGTGGTCATGAGCTTTAAGTCACTGCCAATCGGTACAGGAGCATTGACCACGGTCGATTTTAGAGAACTTGCCTTATGGCTAGGTATCATGTTTAAAGTTGCGCTGAGTATGTCGCTGTCGGGCATTATTGCCTTGCTGACGATTAACCTCTCATTCGGTGTGATGACCCGTGCAGCACCTCAGCTAAACATCTTTTCTTTGGGCTTTGCCTTCGCACTGATGGTCGGCTTGCTGCTTTGTTGGTATATCATTGCAGGACTTTACAACCACTATGAACTATTCTGGTTGCAGGGTGAGCAGCAAATCTGCTCGTTTATTAGACTGAGTTGTTAGAATGGCAGAATCAGACGGTCAAGAACGCACAGAAGACGCCACGCCCAGACGCTTGCAACAGGCTAGAGAAAAAGGGCAGGTTGCAAGGTCAAAAGAGTTAGCGTCGGTTTCAGTATTAGTTGTAGGCTCTATCGCCCTGATGTGGTTTGGCGAGAGCTTGGCACGTGCTTTGTTCACCGCCATGGGCAGAATGTTCACCCTCTCTCGTGAAGAAATCTTCGACCATGTGAAGCTGTTTGACATCATCATTGGCTCATTCGGTAGTTTATTGTTGCCGTTACTACTTATTCTGGTCACTCTATTTATTGCGGCGATGATTGGCGCGGCAGGCGTAGGTGGGGTTAGCTTCTCTGCTGAAGCGGCGATGCCTAAATGGTCTAAAATGAATCCACTTAGTGGCTTAAAACGTATGGTGGGTCTGCAGAGTTGGGTTGAGCTGATTAAGTCGATTTTGAAAGTTACCCTAGTTTCGGGGATGGCTTTTTACCTGATAAACGCGGCTAAAGAAGACCTGTTTCAGCTGAGTATGGATGTATTTCCAGAAAACATATTCCACGCACTTGATATCCTACTTAACTTCATACTTCTCATCAGCTGTACCTTGCTGATCGTAGTTGCGATTGATATTCCGTTTCAGATCTGGCAACACGCTAATCAATTGAAAATGACTAAACAAGAGGTCAAAGACGAATATAAAGATACCGAAGGTAAGCCGGAAGTTAAGGGCCGGATCCGTATGTTGCAACGTGAGGCAGCTCAGCGACGTATGATGTCGGAAGTTCCGCAAGCGGACGTTATTGTAACCAACCCGGAGCACTTCTCGGTCGCGCTACGCTATAAACAGGACTCTGATCGAGCGCCAGTTGTGGTGGCTAAAGGTACTGACCATATGGCGCTGAAGATTCGAGAGGTCGCTCGCGAGCACGATATCTATATTGTCCCTGCACCTCCATTGGCTCGTGCGCTCTACCACTCTACTGAGCTAGAGCAAGAGATCCCAGACGGACTGTTTACCGCAGTGGCACAAATCCTTGCCTACGTATTCCAGTTGAAGCAATACCGTAAGCGCGGAGGGCAGAGACCGAACCTCAAAGCGTCGGAGTTACCGATCCCGCCTGAATATAGGAAGTAGGAGAGGGCGGAGTCGTCGAGAACGCTACGCTGCGAGATGAAGATGTTGGTGATTTAGCAAAAAATGTCGAAAGTGTCTGTTCCAATACATATTTTCGCTACTCGCTACTCGCTACTTGTTATTTGTTATTTGTTACTTCTCCGGAATCGACAACAACACCAACAGCGCACCATCGCCACCGAACTCTAGTGGGGCTTGGTGAAATGCCATCACATCCGGATGCTGCGCTAGCCACAA
This sequence comes from Vibrio sp. M260118, assembly GCF_036533755.1. NCBI lineage: Bacteria > Pseudomonadati > Pseudomonadota > Gammaproteobacteria > Vibrionales > Vibrionaceae > Vibrio > Vibrio sp. M260118. The sequence continues at coordinate 7,796 of NZ_JATABG010000025.1, forward strand.
TGGTGATTTCTGTTTAAGTATGTGCTTACCAATGCCATGCTGTACGCAAGCACACGAAATTTCATTCTTGATGCAGTAGGCGATCATCGCGCCAAGTTCGCGTTTTGCTTCTTGCTGCGTCATACCGTGCATATCTAAGAACACGTCCGGAACATACACACCGCGGCGCAGGCGTTTTACCTCATATTGAGAAACGTCATCACGGGCGTAGCGAGTCGGGCCATCTTCATTGAGCAGCGGAACAAACTCATCAGAAAAATAGAACTCTGTATCACTGGCTTCACGGGCAGTGCGGGTAATTTCTTTTTGCTTAGTATTTTTTTTTGGTTGCTGGACTATGGTATCCTGTGACAACTTTTTTACGCCTTGTACTGCATCCCTAAATAGGGCGAAGTCATCATCCATATCGGTGTCTTTTTTGCTCATGGGACAATTAGTAAATATATATAAATGCAATTAGCAGTATTGTAGCGCTTTTCGGAGGCAATTTTGGATAAGATTTTTGTAGAAGAAGCAGTTTCAGAACTTCACACGCTTCAAGATATGATTCGTTGGACAGTGAGTCGTTTTAACGCCGCTAACCTATTCTACGGTCATGGAACTGATAACGCATGGGACGAAGCGGTACAGCTAATCCTACCTACACTGTACTTACCTATTGACGTGCCTCCACATGTATTGAACTCTCGTCTTACAATGAGCGAGCGTATGCGCATTGTTGAGCGTGTGGTAAAACGTATCAACGACCGCACACCAACGTCATACTTAACTAACCGTGCTTGGTTCTGCGGTTTAGAGTTCTTTGTTGATGAGCGTGTACTTGTTCCCCGTTCTCCAATCGGTGAGCTTATCCAAGCTGAGTTTCAACCTTGGTTAGTCGAAGAACCAACGCGCATTATGGATTTGTGCACTGGTAGTGGTTGTATTGCGATTGCTTGTGCTCACGCCTTCCCTGATTCAGAAGTCGATGCGATTGATATCTCGACTGACGCTTTAGAAGTGGCAGAACAGAACATTCAAGATCACGGTATGGAGCAGCAAGTGTTCCCAATCCGCTCGGATCTGTTCCGCGACTTACCAAAAGAGAAGTACAACCTGATTGTCTCTAACCCACCGTATGTGGATCAGGAAGACATGAATAGCTTGCCTGACGAGTTTACTCACGAACCTGAATTAGGCTTAGCCGCAGGTACAGATGGCCTGAAACTCGTGCGCCGTATTTTAGCTAATGCGCCAGATTATCTAACTGACAACGGGATTCTTATCTGTGAAGTGGGTAATTCCATGGTTCACATGATGGAACAGTACCCAGAGATTCCATTTACATGGCTAGAGTTTGAAAACGGCGGCCATGGCGTGTTTATGCTAACCCGTGAACAGATGCTTGAGCACGCAGAAGAGTTCTCACTCTATAAAGACTAGTTTGTGTCTGCTGCTGTTGTTAATTAAACGCCACGTGAAATTCGCTTGGCGTTTTTTTATGCGTGCTAAAACAAAATAGATCCGGTTTAGGGGTTTACATCATTCCGTAATCAAGCGACTATGAAATTATTAAGAATTGAAGTGTAAAGCTCTGTATACAGGGCAAATAGGATTGAGGAAGTAATGGCAGGAAACAGTATCGGACAACATTTCCGAGTCACCACATTCGGAGAAAGTCACGGTATCGCACTAGGATGTATCGTCGACGGATGCCCTCCGGGATTAGAAATTACTGAAGCAGATATCCAAATTGACTTGGATCGTCGCCGCCCAGGCACTTCTCGTTATACCACTCAGCGTCGTGAACCAGATGAAGTGAAAATTCTTTCTGGCGTGTTTGAAGGTAAAACAACGGGTACTTCAATTGGTTTACTGATTGAGAATACCGATCAACGCTCAAAAGACTACTCAGAGATTAAAGACAAGTTCCGTCCTGGCCATGCAGATTACACCTACCATCAAAAATATGGTGTGCGTGACTATCGTGGTGGTGGCCGTTCTTCGGCGCGCGAAACCGCTATGCGCGTTGCAGCAGGCGCGGTAGCTAAAAAATACCTTAAGCAAGAGTTTGGTGTAGAGATCCGCGCTTACCTATCTCAAATGGGTGACGTTGCCATTGAGAAAGTCGATTGGAACGAAATCGAGAACAACGCATTTTTCTGTCCAGATGTCGACAAAGTAGACGCATTTGACCAGCTTATTCGTGATCTTAAGAAGCAGGGTGATTCGATTGGGGCTAAGTTGCAGGTCGTTGCGACTAACGTTCCTGTCGGTCTAGGTGAACCAGTATTTGATCGTTTAGATGCAGATATCGCCCATGCGCTAATGAGCATTAATGCGGTTAAAGGCGTTGAGATCGGCGACGGTTTTGATGTGGTAAGCCAGAAAGGTAGTGAGCACCGTGATGAGCTAAAACCTGATGGTTTTGCTAGTAACCACGCTGGCGGCATTTTGGGTGGTATTTCTACTGGCCAAGATATCGTTGCTAACATCGCGCTAAAGCCTACCTCAAGCATTACTGTTCCGGGTGAAACCATCACCAGAGAAGGCGAGCCAACTCAGTTGATTACCAAAGGTCGTCATGACCCATGTGTCGGTATTCGCGCAGTGCCAATCGCTGAAGCTATGCTCGCGATTGTTGTGCTGGACCATCTGCTGCGTCATCGTGGTCAAAACCACGGCGTGACAACAGAAACTCCGCAGATTTAAGCGGGGATAAAACTGAAAACGGCCTTCATATGGAGGCCGTTTTTGTATTTGCGTATATCATAACCTTCAGTGGACTGAACCATCAGCTTCTAAATGGAAAGAAGGTAGTCGCCATTTAAAGCGAACGGCAGCCATTCGCAATAGATAACCGAAAATCAGTGTTGAGATAGTGGTTGTGACGTCATTAACACCAAACTCTAGCAGTGATAGGTAGAGGCCTGATGCGAGTAATGCTACAGAGGCATACAACTCTTCGTGCAGCACAAGAGGCGTCTGGCGACAGATCAGATCGCGTAGCAGTCCACCGAAAACACCTGTAACTAGCGCGGCAACCATACAGATTAACACATGGTGGCCCATGCCTAAGGCCACCTTAGTGCCTATGATGCTAAATACAATTAAGCCGAGCGCATCAAGTCGAATGAACAACCCTTTAAGCTTAATCACCCACTTGGCTAGTCCCGTAGTCAGTACGCCAGCAACACAAGTAATAGCTAAGAACTCAGGGTTTTCCACCCAACCAAGCGGATAGTGACCGAGTAGAATGTCACGCACAGTGCCACCACCAATAGCGGTCGCACTGGCAACCAGCATTACGCCAAACCAGTCCATTTTTCTTCGCCCAGCACTTAATGCGCCTGTCATGGCTTCCGCTGTAATACCGACAATATATAAAACACTTAGCAGCATGATGAAATCTCAATAAGAGGCCAAAAAATGGCGGGTTGGTCACGTTTTTAAGGCGTGAGTGTAGTGCCAAATATGAATGATGACGAATGAGATTTTATCGGTATGAAAGTGTGTTTCAGATAACTAATTCTAATGGAGGTGTAATCCTTGTGTGTTTGCAATTAGGGATGAACATGCGAGAATGCCGCAAGATAATCACATAACTACCGTTCGAGCAATGACCCATCAATACCAAGACTTGATCCGGATTTTCAACGACACGTTTTTAGAACAGTACAACACTAAACTTGAATTGGGTGGCGACGAGCCAATCTATCTGCCAGCAGATGATAGTCATCCTCATCATCGGATTATATTTGCTCGTGGTTTCTATGCCTCAGGTCTTCACGAAATCGCGCATTGGTGCGTAGCTGGGCCACAGCGTCGTTTGTTGGAAGACTTCGGTTATTGGTATGAGCCAGATGGTCGTACCGCGCAAGTTCAAGCAGAGTTCGAAAAAGTTGAGGTTCGCCCACAGGCTTACGAATGGATCTTAGCTAAGAGTGCCAATTTTCCCTTTACTGTTAGCTGCGATAATTTAAATGGTGATTTTGAACCAGACCGGCTCGCTTTTATGACTAAAGTTCATCAAGAAGTAGGGAAAATTTTTAGTCAAGGGTTACCGTTAAGAGTGAAGATGTTGTCTGACGCACTGAGAGCACATTACAAAGTGGAAGAACTCAAGTTTTCTATGTTTAAAGTTGAATAAAATCAGTAAATTAATTGTGGTTTTGGATGCACGAAAGGTACTACATTTTATGTGTCTCGGCCCCAGTTTGGATTGCGTTGAAAAACTCAATGTGAGAAGCTTGCCAATCTTTTAGCAAGTAACCTGATTAGGCGTTAAAGCAAGATGATTATTGAATTTGAAGAACAGCTATTAGAGTTAATTGATGCGCGTATTTCATCGGCATCTGATGATGAGCTGTTTGCAGGTGGCTATCTACGTGGTCATATCTCTTTGTCGGCTGCGGCATGTGAAGAAGAGGGCATCCACGACGTCAAAACGCTTAAAGAGCGTATTCAAGCTAGTTTAGATGCTGCGCGAGCTGAACTTACGCCAGCAGACCGTACCATAGTCAATGATTTGTGGATTGAACTGGCTAACAACGTGTAATCGGTTAAGCGCTGAGTATTGTGCATATGAAGGGTTGTTCGAAATTTTCGAACAACCCTTTGTGTTTTTTACGCTTGTTGGTTTTTCGGCCAAAGAATAATCTATTAAGCACACACCGAGATACGGATAGGAAAATAGATTATGAAAATTGTAGCGTTCGGAGCATCAACCAGTTCAACCTCGATCAATAAGACGTTAGCAACCTATGCTGCTAGCCAAGTAGAGGGCGCAGAAGTGACCGTTCTCGACCTAAATGATTATCAAGTGCCAATGTTTAGTGAAGATACTGAAAAAGAGATTGGTCAAGCGGAAGGCGCGAAGGCTTTTTTGGCTGATTTATCCCACGCGGACGCCATTATCGTCTCGTATGCAGAGCACAACGGCTATTACCCTGCGGCTTATAAGAATTTGTTCGATTGGGCAACGCGCATTGAGCGCAATGTGTTCCAAAATAAGCCGGTGGTATACCTAGCGGCTACACCGGGTCCAGGCGGAGCACAATCTGTATTGGCGGCAGCTACCGGCTCAGCACAGTACTTTGGAGCTGAGGTGAAAGCGTCGGTTTCAGTGCCAAGCTTCTACGATAATTTTGACTTAGAGTCTGGCCAACTGCGTAATCCAGAGATCGCTGAACAAATTAAGGCAGCCGTGGCAAGTTTGGTTTAGGTTTCTGGTCGAAGTAAAAACGCCGTCACCACAAAATAGTGGTAGACGGCGTTTTATTGTCTGCCGACTTAAAGCTCAGTAATCGCTTTCCCTTTACGCAGTTTACGAACCCACATTCGACTTGGGTGCAGTGTTTCTAGCACATCAACCGGTAAAGGTAGAGGGTCTGCACAGATTTGCGAGGCTAGAGTCTCTGCTAATAATGGCGCAGAGCTTAATCCTCGAGAACCAAGCCCTAGCATGCAAAATAGGTTTGGGTAGCTCGGTACCTCAACGGCATTTTGCGCAGGTTTTTTCTTGTGCAGATCAGCGTAAACTTGTTTTATTTCTTCAAGCTTTCCGACATTGCCCACAAACGGTAGGTGATCCCGGCTCACGCAGCGGATACCCTGACGCGACAAATTTCCGCTCGTATCGACTTGCTCAGTCCAATCTTGGTTTGGCACGCATTTGCGTAGCTTGTCAGCGTTGTCTTGCTGCGCCGCCGCGTCAAACTTGTCGTTGATATTTGAACGATCGTAACTCGCTCCGATACAGTGATGAGCGTTGTTCGGGTTTACAGGCGTCATATAACCGTCGTAACACAGTACGGTTTTAAGTTGAGAAAGTGCATCCATGGTTGGAATATGGCTAACTTGACCTTTGACTTGGCCAAGTGGGATGTGGGCTGTTTGTTTAAATTCACTAAACTGGTGGCCGTTGGCAAGCACGACTGCTGAATGTGTAAATTGCTTATCACCACAAGTGAGTGTCCAAGTTTGGCTTTGTTCGTCCCAATCGAGTGCGTCAATCTTAGTATCAAAATGGGCTGAAAATAGCTCACTGGTTTCCAGTTCGGCAATTAAGCCTTGCGTCAACTGCGCTGGACACAACCAACCACCAAGCGGGTAGTGGACACTACTCATATCAATCGGTAAGCCAATTGTGTCACTTGTTTGCTCGCTATCTAAGCGTTGAATGAGCTCGCTATCGAAGCCACCCTTGAGCATGTTGTTTAATTTTTGTTCCGATTTGTCATCCCACATCAATTGCGTGACACCACACCACTGATGATCAAATGTGACCTGCTCGGCTGCCTGTTCAGCAAACTGACGGGCAAACAGAAAGGCAGGAGCAAAGAAGCGAGATACGCCTGTGTGGTCACCATTTAATAGCGGGTAGACGGCACCTTGACGATTGCCCGATGCACCTTGAGCAGGCTTTGCGTCTTGGCAGTATAATGTGACCTTTTTTCCTCTGCGGACTAAGGTTTTGGCTAGTGTCGCACTAGCGATCCCACCGCCTACTATGGCGATTGAATTTAACGATTCGGCAGATGTTCGAGCGAACCAGGGTTTAATATTAGTTGTTGGTTGGCGTGTGGTAAAATGACCAGCAATCATGTCTCGCTTAGTCCCAAAACCTTTGACTTTCTTCATCTCAAAGCCAGCTTCGATTAAGCCTCGGCGCACAAAACCTGCGGCGGTAAAGGTCGCACAGGTACACTCTTGTTTAGCTAGCTTTGCCATGCCATCAAACAGGTCTTTGTTCCACATCTCTGGGTTTTTACTTGGAGCGAATCCATCCAGGAACCAAGCATCGACTAGTCCTTGCTCGGTGACAGGAACCTTAGGCATACAATCTTTGATATCGCCAAACCACAAATCGAGAGTAATGGCACCATCTTCTAGCACAATGCGATGACATTCAGGTACAGCGATAGGGTAGTGCTTTTGCAATTTCTCAGCATATTCCGCCAGTTCGGGCCAAGATTGATGCGCTTTGATCAGATCTTGCTTGCTGAGTGGATATTTCTCAAAGCTCACAAAATGGAGCTCTTTTAATGGCGCATCTGGGTTCTGCTGCTTAAATTGATCAAACCATTGCCACGCAGCTAAGAAGTTCAATCCGGTGCCAAAGCCAGTTTCAGCAATGACAAAACGGCGTTGTTCACACGTTTGCCATCTTTGTGGCAGATGATTTTGATGCAGGAACACGTAGCGAGTCTCTTCTAAGCCATTGACGTTAGAAAAATAAACATCGTCAAATTGATCGGAAACGGGTGTTCCGACGTCGTTCCAGCCTAGCTGAGCATTAGTAATCGAGATCATAGTGCAGAAAATGGGTACTTAAATACGAGAATATGATTGCAATTGTACGGTTTTAAGGGAAAGCTGACCACTTTTCCCCGTTAACTTCGTTATTATCTAGCGGATTTTTGAATTATAGGAATGTCATAATGAAACGAGTCGTAATCACCGGTATGGGTATTGTTTCAAGTATCGGTAACAACGTCGAAGAAGTTTTAGCGTCTCTTAAAGCAGGTAAATCTGGTATTACTGCCTCTGAGCAGTTTAAAGAACAAGGTCTTCGTTCACAGGTTTGGGGTGATCTAAAAATCAACCCAGCAGAGCACATTGACCGTAAACAGATGCGCTTTATGGGTGATGCGGCTGCGTATGCATACCTATCAATGCAGCAAGCAATTGAAGATGCGGGTCTAACAGACGATCAAGTTTCAAACGATCGCACTGGTATCGTTGCAGGTTCTGGTGGTGCATCAGCGCTAAACCAAACGCTAGCAACAGACACAATGCGTGCTAAAGGTGTGAAACGTGTCGGTCCTTACATGGTTCCACGTACTATGTCTTCTACGGTTTCAGCATGTCTTGCGACACCATTTAAAATTCGTGGCGTGAACTACTCAATGAGCTCAGCTTGTGCAACATCAGCGCACTGTATCGGCCACGCGATGGAGCTTATCCAACTAGGCAAACAAGACATCGTTTTCGCTGGTGGTGGTGAGGAGCTAGATTGGTCTCAAACTATGATGTTTGATGCGATGGGTGCACTTTCTACTAAGTATAACGAAACACCAGACCAAGCATCTCGTACTTACGATGCTGACCGTGATGGTTTCGTTATCTCTGGCGGCGGCGGCATGCTAGTTGTTGAAGAACTAGAGCACGCACTTGCACGTGGCGCGAAGATCTACGGTGAAATCGTAGGCTACGGTGCAACATCGGATGGTTACGACATGGTTGCTCCATCTGGTGAAGGTGCGATTCGTTGTATGAAGATGGCAATGCAAGACGTTGATAGTATCGACTACGTAAACACGCACGGCACTTCAACGCCTGTAGGTGACGTTAAAGAGCTAGGTGCAATCCAAGAGCTATTTGGTGACAACAGCCCTGCAATCTCAGCAACTAAAGCGATGACTGGTCACGCTCTAGGTGCCGCAGGTGTTCACGAAGCGATCTACTCAACGTTAATGCTAGAAAACAGCTTTATCGCACCAAGCGTTAACATCGAAACTCTAGATGAAGCGGCGCAAGGTCTAGATATCGTGACTGAGAAGCGCGACGCAGAGTTAACGACAGTGATGTCGAACAGTTTTGGTTTTGGTGGCACAAACGCTACGCTAATAATCAAGAAGTACCAAGGCTAACTGAACTTGCTCGCTATAGAGCAATCCAGTTTCCAGAGCTGATTAACCTTTAGCAATAAAGGTTAATCTAACAGACGCAGACTTTAGCCCATGGAGAGCGGGTTAAGATCCTTTTGTTCTGGACTATTGCCCGGCCAAGTGCCGGGCATTTTTCTATCTGGCGTTTGTGTAAATATCCAATTCGATTATTGCTCGACACTGACTCGCCTTTTTTGCACAATCAATGCCATTCAAAGCCAAATCAATACACCCATGAAAATTCTTGTAGATGAAAATATGCCCTATGCTGAGCAACTGTTTAGCCAGCTTGGAGAGGTAGTTTTAAAGTCTGGGCGCACCTTAACTGCTGAAGACCTTGTTGATGTCGATGCACTGATGATCCGTTCGGTAACCAAAGTGAATGCTGAACTGATTGCTAAAGCCAATAAGCTAAAGTTTGTCGGTACTGCGACAGCTGGCATGGATCACGTTGATCAAGCTTTGCTCAAAGAGAAAGGCATCTTCTTCACTGCCGCACCGGGTTGCAACAAAGTGGGTGTCGCTGAGTACGCATTTAGTGTGATGATGGTGTTGGCTCAGCAGCATGGTTTCTCGGTGTTTAATAAAACAGTGGGTATTATCGGCGCAGGACAGGTAGGCAGTTACTTACAACAGTGTCTACAAGGCATTGGTATCAAGGTGCTGATTAATGATCCACCTAAGCAAGCGCAAGGCGATGAAAGAGACTTTACGCCTCTAGAAGACCTGCTAGAGCAATCGGATATCATTACCTTGCATACGCCAATTACTCGTGATGGTGAATATCCTACTCACCACCTAATCGATCAACAGGTGTTGGATAAGTTACGCTGTGACCAAATTTTAATCAATGCAGCTCGCGGTCCAGTGGTCGATAACACGGCCTTGAAAGCTCGCTTGAGCAAGAACGACGGTTTTACCGCAGCACTAGATGTGTTTGAATTTGAGCCAGAGGTTGATATGGAGCTTCTCCCTCTGTTAGCATTCGCAACCCCTCATGTGGCAGGCTATGGCTTAGAGGGGAAAGCTCGCGGAACAACTATGATCTTTAATAGTTATTGCGAGTTGTTAGGTAACGAATTACGTGCGCATGCCAGTGACTTGCTGCCAACTGCTCCAGTACCACAATTGGTACTAGATAGAGCATGGGACGAAGCAACCCTGCACAATATCACGCAGCTAGTCTATGATGTGCGTAAAGATGACGCCTTATTCCGACGTAAAATCAGTAACCCAGGGTCGTTTGACCTGATGCGAAAGAACTACTGGGATCGTCGTGAGTACAGTGCTGTCACGTTAGTCGGTGAAGAGGAATGCAATCTATCACCACTAGCCAAACTAGGTTTTCAGGTTGAGGTAAGTCAATGAGCCAACAATATAATGTTGCTGTTTTAGGCGCGACTGGTGCAGTCGGCGAAACAATTATAGAAGTGCTGCAAGAGCGTAAATTTCCAGTCGGTGAAATTTACCTGCTAGCCAGTGAGCGCAGCGAAGGTAAGACTTACCGTTTTAATGGTAAAACTGTTCGCGTACAAAACGTAGAAGAGTTTGATTGGTCTCAAGCGCATATCGCCTTGTTCTCTGCTGGTGGCGAGTTATCTGCAAAATGGGCGCCAATCGCGGCAGATGAAGGCGTTATCGTAATTGATAATACCTCACAGTTCCGTTACGAGTACGACATTCCGCTCGTGGTGCCTGAAGTGAACCCTGAAGCGGTTGCAGAATTTCGTAACCGTAACATCATCGCGAACCCAAACTGTTCAACGATTCAGATGCTAGTAGCGCTAAAGCCGATCCACGATGCAGTAGGCATTGAGCGTATCAACGTATCAACGTACCAGTCAGTATCTGGAGCAGGTAAAGCCGGGATCGATGAGTTAGCAGGTCAAACGGCTAAGCTGCTTAACGGTATGCCAGCTGAGAATGAGCAGTTCTCACAGCAAATCGCGTTCAACTGTATTCCGCAAATCGACCAGTTTATGGAAAACGGTTACACCCGCGAAGAGATGAAGATGGTGTGGGAAACGCAAAAAATCTTTAACGATCCAGGCATCACAGTGAACCCAACTTGTGTGCGCGTTCCTGTGTTCTACGGCCATGCTGAAGCCGTTCATCTAGAGACCTGTGCTCCTATTGACGCGCAAGAGGTGATCAACCTACTTGAACAGACTGAAGGCATTGAAGTGTTCCATGGAGACGACTTCCCAACGCAAGTTCGCGATGCTGGCGGTAAAGATCACGTGATGGTTGGTCGTATTCGCAACGACATCAGCCATCATAGTGGGGTAAATTTATGGGTTGTGGCTGACAACGTGCGTAAGGGTGCGGCAACCAACGCTGTTCAAATTGCTGAAGTCTTGATTCGCGATTACTACTAGGTCAATTAAATTTCAGCTGTTGCTGACAATTATCTAACTAAAGCCTCGCCATTGTGTGAGGCTTTTTTAATCGAATTATGAAAATTTGTGTGAGATTAATACGAATATGGCGTAGGACACACATTTTTTGCTTATCTACCTATAGTTTTAGGCTGTTTATCCGATATATTTAACAGATCATTGTCTTTAAATTTAATTGAGCACATAGCTGAGCCTTATATGCGTCGACTTTTACAGCGTCTACTGTTGCCTCTAGCAATAGTTGCCGTGACTCAAACTACTATCGTAAGCGCGGAGAGCATTCGTCTTAAAGGGCCAAATGGCGAGATCCAGTCATCTCCCCAATTCTCAGAGCCTCTTGCTCGTAATTCTCGCGTTACTCAACCTTCGCAATTTTACGGTCCGACCACCGAGCAAGAAACATTGTGGAGCATCGCTTCCAAGCTTCGTCCGTCCAATGCGGTTACAGTTCAACAAACGCTCTACGCCATTTTTCAACTAAACCCTCAAGCGTTTGACAATCAGAACATCCATGAGTTAATCCCGCAAAGCACCATTCGTATTCCTTCTTTGGCGCAAGTAAGTAACGTTTCGACGCAAGAAGCTGTAAAGGTTATGGCTGCGCACCAAGCGCGCTTGGGTAATGCGCCTCAAGTTACAGCCCCACGTACTACCGCGCCTGCAACGACAAACACATCTACTGACGTTAGCGTTGAAGAAACTCAGGCTAGTGACGCCGCCACAGATAGCGAGCAGAAAACCACAGCAAGCCCTGAAGGCGAGTTAAAAGAGATTGCTGACGCTGAAAAGCAGAAACAAGTTACTTCGCTGGAAAACCAACTAGAAAGCTCTGAAACCGAGCTAATGGCGTTGGAAGAGAAAAACCATAAGCTGCGTCTTATGCTCGCTGAGGTACAGTCGGAAGTTGATGTGTTAAAAGATGAATTGACTGATGAAGACCGAATCCGCAATGAAGTAGAGAAACTGCTTGAAGCTGAGCGTATGCGTCTTGCTGAAGAGCAGAAAATGGCGCCATCAGCGTTAGATCAATTGTTCTCGAATACCTGGTTGGTGGCTGCGCTTGCGATTATCCCAGGTCTACTGATCGGCCTGATTGTGATGATGCTATTGGGTCGTCGCTCGAAAGAAGAGACCCAACAAGCCGCCCCAGTTGAGCAGCAAGCCGTTCAACCAGTAGCGTCGCCTCCACCTCAAGCTCTAAACGAAGACATTGATGATGATCTGTTACTTGATGATGACCTGTTTGGTGGTTCTGACGATGAAGAACTGTTTGGCGACGACTCAACTGACAAAGATGAAAATGACGTCTTTGCGAACCTAGACGATAGTGATCTCGATTTCAACCTAGAAGGTGAAGACAGTGATGACCCATTCGCAGGTATCGGTGATGACGGTAATCTAGATGAGTCGTTAGCTGATGTTGACGTTGATATTAGCTCAAATGGCATCAGCGTTAATGGTGACGATAAAGC
>NZ_JATABG010000026.1:0-20031 GCF_036533755.1 Vibrio sp. M260118
CTTTCCCTTATTAGTTCCCCAAAATAGTCGATCTTTTTTGATCTTTTTTGGAGATATAAAATTCAATCACTTATGCCACATTCGTACGAGCGATTGATTGCTCTCCTAAATTAACTTCAAGTGCAACTTCATCACAAGCATGTAGTCTTGGGCACTGTTCACAATCTTTTAGAACCTTTTCTGGTAGCAAAGACTTCGACGTCGGCAAGAATGACTGCTTCATAAAGAATTCCGGAGTACGCGTTAACACAAACACCTTCTTAATCGCCATTTGACGAGCTTTTTCAACCAGATAATGCACTATCGCACTGCCTTGTCCCTGACCTTGCCAGCCAGCCTCAACACCGAGTGAACGTACTTCAGCTAAACCAGAGTCATAAACATACAAAGACGCACAACCCGTCACTTCGCCATTATGCTCGGCCACAGCAAAAGATCCTATATCGCGGATCAATTCACTGCGTGATCGTGGAAGGTTCTCACCCATGTTGGCCCAGTGAGTTACCATGCCTTCTAGCGATTCAATATCGGTTAGACGAGCAGGACGTACGTTGATCGCTGAAGTATCCCGTTGAGTCAATCGACCTTCCGCTTGCTCTACGGCAAATGCAACCTGCTTAGGCGACACACCACCTAAAGCACTACGTTTCTCTAGGCAAGATTCGATGGTAAGAATGTCATAAACATCTTGCTCAATCACAGCAGAGAACTCTTTCAGTTCAGCAAGAGATAATTCTTCCAACGCGCAGCCTTTCGCAATGGCACCGACAACCGCGACACCGACAATATGGTGTGCCTCACGGAAAGGAATGCCTTTCGCCACAAGGTAGTCAGCAAGCTCAGTCGCATTCGCATAACCTTGTTTAGCCGCTTCTAGAGTACGCTCACCGTTGACCTTGATACCGTCAAAACAGAGTGCTGCCATTTCCATACAGTCATTCCAGGTATCCAGAGCATCAAACAACCCTTCTTTGTCTTCCTGCATATCTTTGTTATATGCAAGTGGCAGTGCTTTAACTGTCATCATCATGCCAGCCAATGAACCGTAAACACGACCCGTTTTACCACGAATAAGCTCGAGAGCATCTGGGTTCTTTTTCTGTGGCATCAGAGATGAACCAGAAGTCACGGTATCCGCCAGTTCAATAAAGTTCGACTCACCAGAGTTGTAGAAGATCATATCTTCTGCCAAACGAGATAGATGCAGCATCGAAATAGAAGCCACTGACATTAGCTCCATCACATGGTCACGGTCAGAAACTGAATCCAACGAGTTACGCGTTGCACGGCGGAAACCTAGGTTATGCGCCACTTTTTCACGATCAATAGGGTAAGCCGTACCAGCCAACGCACCTGAGCCTAGCGGGCAAGTATCGAGACGAGTAATAGCATCATCAAGACGCGAGTAATCACGCTCAAACATCTCAACATACGCTAGACACCAATGCGCAAATGTCACTGGCTGAGCACGTTGCAAGTGAGTATAACCAGGTAGGACGGTATTTTGGTGCTCTTTTGCTACAGAAACCATTTGAGCCTGCAGTCTATCTAACGCCATCAAAAGCTGCTGACCTTGCTGACGACACCATAATTTTAGGTCAGTTGCTACTTGGTCATTACGCGAACGACCGGTATGAAGTTTTTTACCTAGGTCGCCCACTTTGCTGATTAGCTGCTGTTCCACCCAAGAGTGAATATCTTCAGCCTCTGAGCGTAAGATTTGGTGTGGGTCTTCCATTACCTCAAGCTTTAACTCATTAAGTGCCAGCTCAAGTTTTTGCTGCTCTTCCTCTGTCAAAACATCCACAAAAAGCAGTGCTTTTGACCAAGCAATTGAGCCTACAATATCTTGTTCAGCTAGTCGGTAATCGAAGCGCAATGAGTCGTTAAAATCTTTGAATCTCGTATCTGCCGCTTGGGTAAATCTTCCGCCCCATAATGCCATCGCGTTTCTCCTGATTACCTATGCTCACTCGTTGTGCTGAGTCATATAATTGCTGTGATGAACTCTGAATTAAGTACAGTATTGTATGATGATCCAAAGTTACGGTAAAACAGAACAAAAATAAAGTATTAATTCACTTTTTTAACATATTTATTCAAACAGAATAGTGCTATCTATATTCTGTTTGATTAAAGAAAAAGCCCACTCAAATAATTGAGTGGGCTGTTTACTTAGAGAAAAATATGACTATTTTTTCTGGCTTTTTAAGGCACGAATACGGCTTGATAGTGAGTACAAGCGGATGAAGCCTTCTGCATGGCTTTGATCGTAAACTTCATCTTCACCGAAAGTAGCGAACTCTTCACAGTACAAGCTATTGTCAGAACGCTTCTGAGTCACGATGGCATGACCTTTATAAAGCTTAACAACCACCTCACCATTCACATCTTGAGCCAACTCTTCTGATGCCGCCAAAATAGATTTACACAGCGGAGTGAACCAACGGCCATCGTAGACTAAGTGAGAGGCTTTAACGCCTAGCTCTTCACGAAACTCAAATGCCGTTTTATCCAGAACAAGTTGCTCTACTGCACGAAGCGCTTCCATCATGATGGTGCCTCCTGGAGTTTCGTAGCAGCCACGAGACTTCATACCAACCAGACGGTTTTCAACGATATCGATACGACCAACACCGTGCTTAACACCTTTCTCGTTTAGGTAAACTAGTGCGTTATATGGTGTCATCTGTTCGCCATCAACTGCAACCACTGCGCCTTTTTCAACTTTTAGCGTAACGAATTCCGCTTGGTCAGGAGCTTGTTCCGGATCAACTGTCCATGCCCAGCAATCATCATTTGGCGCATTCCAAGTATCTTCTAATACACCACCTTCAGTAGAGATGTGCCATGCGTTCGCGTCACGTGAATAAATTTTCGTTAGCGACGCTGTACATGGAATGTTGCGCTCTGCTAGATAATCAAGACACTCTTCACGGCTTACTAAATCCCACTCACGCCAAGGTGCAATAACATGTAGATCTGGTGCTAGTGCAGCAAATGCCCCTTCAAAACGCACCTGGTCGTTACCTTTACCTGTACAACCGTGACACAGCGCATCGGCACCCACTTTACGTGCAACTTCAACCTGCGCTTTAGCGATGATCGGACGTGCCATAGAGGTACCTAGTAAGTACTTACCTTCGTAGTACGCGCCTGTTTTTAGCGTAGGATAGATGTAGTCAGCAACCATCTCTTCTTTCAGGTCAGCAATGTAACACTCTGATGCACCAGAAGCTTTTGCTTTCTCTTCGATACCTGCTAGTTCTTCTTCACCTTGGCCAACATCAGCAACGAATGCGACCACTTCACAATCATAATTCTCTTTTAGCCATGGAATGATTACTGATGTATCCAGACCGCCAGAGTATGCGACAACTACTTTATTTACGTTAACTTTGCTCATTTTACTTCTCCTAATCCCGGCTCTGCGCGTGGCGGTCAGTGCTGCGGGTTACTTCCATTTAATCTTTCTTCACTCACTGCTTAGTACACTGAGTTCAAATTCTCTCGGTTCAATTACTTAGGCAAGAACTGAGTACCAATACTGTTTCCGGCAAATAGCTCGGCCAGCTTTTCTGGGTAACGCCATGTTGCTACTTCAATTGGGCGACCTAAGTCATTGGCTGCCTCCAGGGCGGCATTCACCTTGACGATCATGCCATCCGTGATGACCTTGCCATTGATAAGGCTCTGTGCTTGGCTATCGTTAAGGCTCTTAATTAAATGGCCTTTGCCATCCAAAACACCGCTAACATCTGAAAGTAGAACCAGTTCAGCATCCAATGCTCCTGCCACTGCCACTGCAGCTTGATCGGCATTGACGTTCATCATTTGACCCTTTTCAGTCAAACCAATTGAGCTGACAATCGGTAACGCACCCGTTTGTAAAATAGCTTGCAACACAGTTGAATCACCCGGCGTTGCTTGCCCTACCGCTCCAAGTTCCGGATCAAGCTCTGATACGTGACAAAGTCCACCATCTGCTAAGCTCAAACCGACTGCATTTAGGCCATCTTTCACAGCTTGACCTTGGAGCATTTTGTTTGCTGTCCCTGCAAGCGCACCGACAATTAGTGGGATTTGCTCATAAGGAGTCACTCGAAGACCGTCTTTTTTAACCGTCTCAAGTTGTAGTTGTGCCATTAGATCGTCCACCAGATAACCTCCACCGTGAACGATCACAATTCGTCGCTGAGCTTGCGTTTGGTACTGGGCAATGGCTCCAAATACTTGGCTTAAAGTCTCAGTGCAAGACAGTGCAGCACCGCCTAATTTGATCACTAATGGAGTTAGTTTATTATCTGTCATTACTTTTCCTTCCCTGCTCGATTAAACCAGAGCAGTCAATTCTGGAAATCCGTAGTGGATGTTTAAACATTGCATCGCTTGACTTGATGCACCTTTTAGCAAGTTATCTATCGCTGATACCACGATGATGTGCTCGCCTTGAACCTTCCAGCCAATATCGCAGAAAGGGGTATTCTCAACATTTAAAATCGTCGGCAGCGCAGACTCTAATAAACGCACTGCTGGTTTGTCTTGATATGCGTTTTTAAACGCCTCTGTTACTTGTTGTTCTGACGTGCCTGCCGCTAGCTTCATCGTAATGGTGGCCAAAATACCACGCTTAAAATTGCCAAGATGCGGAGTGAAAATAACGTCAGTCCCTAAATGGCAAACGATCTCTGGCTGATGACGATGGTTAAATACACCATAAGGTTGAAGACTCACTTCGCAGAAGCTATTAGTCATCGACGCTTTTCTACCTGCGCCAGATACACCACTGGTTGCGTTAATAACTGGCCATTGAGCCTTATCAATCAGACCGGCATCAATAAGCGGTTTAATCGCTAACTGGGAAGCTGTTGGGTAACAACCCGCAACCGCAACCAATTGGCACTGTTTAATTCCTTCCGCGTTCCACTCTGCTAAACCGTAAACCGAATTATCTAGCCAAGCTTCATGTTGATGCTCAAAGCCGTAAAACTGGTTGTAGAAGCCATGTTTCTTAACTCGAAACGCACCAGACAAATCAAACACCTGACAGCCCTGAGCCAAAAACTGAGGAGCAAGATCATGACTCACCTCGTGAGCTGTCGCCAAAAACACCACATCACTTTGCTTAGCAACCGCATCGACATCTTTTAATGGCTGGACTGGCTGACTAATAATTCCAGCGAGTTTGCCATGAAGCTGAGCAATGTCTTTACCTGCATCTAGGCTATTGGCGGATACATATAAACCTGATAGCGTTAGTTCAGGGTGTTTATGTACCATCAAAGCAAGCTCTGCTCCGGTGTAACCGCTTGCGCCTATGATTGTGGTTTTGAGCATCTCAGACATCCATTTACTTTCAAAAAGGCCACTCAGGGAGTGACTATAAATTTAAAATATTCAGCTTTAATTGGTTTTTTATTCAATAAAAGTGATTTAATATGTGTTTTACCTTCTTAACCGAACTCTGTCAACAGAGAATGTGATCTAAAATGCAATTACCAAGCTTTATAGAGGTCTATCGTGGCCTAATTTCTACGTCATCTATTAGCTCAACAGATTCCAGTTGGGACGAAGGCAATACAAAAGTGATTGAAAAGTTAGCGACTTGGCTGAAAGACGTTGGCTTTGAAGTGAATCTAACTGAAGTAGAAGCAGGAAAATTTAACTTAATTGCTAAAAAAGGTTCAGGAGAGGGAGGATTACTGCTTGCTGGGCACAGCGATACCGTTCCCTATGATGAAGGTCGTTGGAACTTCGAGCCTCACGCGTTAACCGAGGCTAACAATCGCTTTTACGGTTTAGGTACTGCAGATATGAAAGGCTTTTTCGCCTTTGTTATAGAGGCAGTAAAGAAAGTTGACTGGAGCAAACAGACCAAACCGCTGTACGTATTAGCCACTTGCGATGAAGAGACCACCATGCTCGGCGCTCGCCACTTCACCGAAAATGCGCCGTTTCAACCTGACTACTGCATCATTGGCGAACCAACAAGCTTAGTACCCATCCGAGGTCACAAAGGACATGTTGCCAACGCAGTACGGGTAACAGGTAAATCTGGTCACTCTTCCGACCCGGCGTTAGGGGTGAATGCCATTGAGATCATGCATGAAGTGTTATTTGCCTTAATGCAACTGCGCGACAAGCTTATTAAAGAGTATCACCACCCAGGGTTTGCCATCCCTAGCCCAACACTCAACCTAGGCCATATTCATGGTGGCGACAGTGCCAACCGCATCTGTGGCTGCTGTGAACTGCACTATGATGTTCGTCCCCTACCAGGTATCAGCCTTGACGGCCTCGACAACATGCTGCGCGGAGCACTAAAAGAAGTTGAAGCAAAATGGCCTGATCGAATCTCGATTACGCCTTTGCATGAACCTATCCCGGGCTACGAGTGCCAACATGACCACCCATTCATTGGTGGCGTTGAAGAAATCTGTGGCATCGACTCTGAAACGGTTAACTACTGCACCGAGGCACCTTTCCTACAACAGCTATGTCCTACGCTTGTGCTTGGCCCAGGTTCAATTGACCAAGCCCACCAGCCAGATGAGTTTCTCGCTTTTGAGTTCATCGACCCAACCATCGATGTTTTGTCAAAAGCGATGCATAAGTATTGTTTTTAGCGAGAACTAAAGAGCAGTGCACTTTGGGAGGGTTGGCGTATTGCGTCAACCCTTTTGCTTGAGAAGGTCTCGTTACTGGTTAGGGATACAAGAGTAAACTCATCTCGAAGGACGGAGTCCGATCTCGAAGCGCAGCGTTTCCATAGGGCGCAGCCTGTTCTCGCTTTC
This sequence comes from Vibrio sp. M260118, assembly GCF_036533755.1. Classification (NCBI taxonomy): domain Bacteria; kingdom Pseudomonadati; phylum Pseudomonadota; class Gammaproteobacteria; order Vibrionales; family Vibrionaceae; genus Vibrio; species Vibrio sp. M260118. The sequence continues at coordinate 6,795 of NZ_JATABG010000026.1, forward strand.
CATAAGACGAAGTCCGTCCCTCTCTCATTCTGTAATAAACTTTCAACATATTTAGTCATAACTGCGGTATGCAATGCGTTACATCCATTCGCACAATTATTGCAAACTTAGCCTACAGTATTTGACTCAAGGCAATATTTTTCGCTAGATTGTCTGCCTAAACAAAGAAACATCGGATGTAATTTTTTTACAAGGCAGGATGACAATGAACGAGAAATACTCTGCGCTCAGAAGTAACGTGAGCATGTTAGGACACTTGCTCGGCAACACCATCAAGGATGCACATGGTGAAGAACTTCTAGAGAAAGTAGAAACGATTCGTAAACTCTCTAAGTCCGCCCTCGCAGGCAATCAACAAGATCGAGATAGCTTGATTGATGAGATCAAGAGCCTGCCTAATGAGCAACTCACCCCTGTAGCTCATGCGTTTAACCAATTCCTAAACCTGACCAACATGGCAGAGCAGTACCATACTATCTCTCGCCATTGTGACGCTCACGTTTGCGAACCAGACGCGATTAATTCACTATTCTCTAAGCTTGCTCAAAATGACATTAGCAAACTAGACACAGCACAAGCCGTTCGTGACCTTAACATTGAACTGGTGCTAACAGCCCACCCGACTGAGATTACTCGTCGCACCATGATCCACAAGTTGGTGAAGATCAACAAGTGCTTGTCTAAATTGGAACTGGGTGATCTCTCACCTAAAGAGCGCCAGAAAACAGAACGTCGACTTGAGCAACTTATCGCTCAAAGCTGGCACTCAGACACAATTCGTAAGCAGCGCCCAACACCACTCGATGAAGCGAAGTGGGGCTTTGCCGTAGTTGAAAACTCACTGTGGGAAGCAGTACCTGACTTCTTACGCGAGCTTGACCAACGCCTTGAGGGCTACCTCGGTGAAGGTCTGCCAATTGATGCGCGACCTGTACACTTCTCATCTTGGATGGGCGGTGACCGCGACGGTAACCCGTTTGTCACCCACACCATTACTCGCGAAGTTTTACTGCTTTCACGTTGGAAGGCCGCTGACCTTTACCTTAACGACATTAACGAGCTAGTTAGCGAACTGTCGATGACTCAGTGCAACGATGCAGTCCGTGCTCTAGCAGGTGAAGATGAACACGAACCATACCGCGCAGTGCTAAAAGAGCTTCGCGCTCTACTGAACGATACCAAAGAGATTCTCGACGCAAAAATTCATGGTCAGAAACTTGCCGTTAAAGCGCCACTGCAACGTGTCGAGCAGCTATGGGAACCGCTTTACGCTTGTTACCAATCTCTGCATGAGTGTGGAATGGGCATCATCGCCGATGGATCACTACTCGATACGCTGCGCCGTATTAAAGCATTTGGCGTCCACCTGGTTCGCCTAGATATCCGCCAAGAAAGCACGCGTCACTCAGATGTCCTTTCCGAACTCACACGTCATCTAGGTATCGGCGATTATGAGCAGTGGAGCGAGCAGGATAAAGTTGCTTTCTTAACTAACGAACTGGCGTCTAAACGCCCTCTTCTTCCTAGAGATTGGCAACCATCAGAGGCCGTACAAGAAGTTCTCGACACCTGTAGTATTGTTGCGGCTCAGCCTCGTGAAGCGTTTGGCGCCTATGTTATCTCTATGGCTCGTACTGCTTCCGACGTACTCGCGGTTCACCTGCTGCTTCAAGAGTCAGGTTGCCCTTACCGCATGGATGTATGTCCATTATTCGAGACACTCGATGACTTGAACAATGCTGAATCTGTTATCAAACAGTTAATGGGCATTGACCTCTACCGTGGCTTTATCCAAAACCACCAGATGGTGATGATCGGTTACTCAGACTCCGCCAAAGATGCAGGTGTTATGTCCGCGGGCTGGGCTCAATACCATGCAATGGAATCACTAGTTAAAGTGGCTGAAGAGGAAGGCGTTGAGCTGACCCTATTCCACGGTCGTGGCGGTACGATTGGTCGTGGCGGGGCTCCTGCACACGCGGCTCTGCTTTCTCAGCCACCGAAGAGCTTGAAAGGCGGCCTACGTGTAACCGAGCAAGGTGAGATGATTCGCTTCAAACTCGGTCTGCCTGAAGTAGCGGTAAACAGCTTTAGTCTGTATGCAAGCGCAATTCTTGAAGCGAACCTACTTCCACCACCAGAGCCAAAACAAGAGTGGCGTGACCTAATGAACGTGCTGTCTGAGGTGAGCTGCGAAGCCTACCGAAATGTAGTTCGTGGTGAAGCAGACTTCGTTCCTTACTTCCGCCAAGCAACACCTGAACTCGAGTTAGGTAAACTACCTCTCGGCTCTCGACCAGCGGAACGTAACCCGAACGGTGGTGTCGAAAGCTTACGTGCGATTCCATGGATTTTTTCTTGGAGTCAGAACCGTCTAGTACTACCTGCTTGGTTAGGTGCAGGCGAAGCGATTCAATACTCTGTTGATAAAGGCCATCAAGCGCTATTAGAAGAGATGTGTCGAGAGTGGCCGTTCTTCTCTACTCGCTTAGGTATGCTAGAGATGGTTTACACCAAATGTAATATGGAAATCTCTCGCTACTATGACGAGCGTTTAGTTGACACTAACCTGTTACCGCTGGGTGATCGTCTCCGTGGACAGCTTCAGAAAGATATCAAGTCGGTTCTGAACGTAGAAAATAACGAAAACTTGATGCAGAGCGACCCTTGGGGACAAGAATCAATTCGTCTACGTAATATCTATGTAGAGCCATTGAACATGCTACAAGCAGAGTTGCTTTACCGTACTCGTCAAGACGAAGAATCGGCACCAGAGTTAGAAGAAGCATTAATGGTGACTATTGCGGGTATTGCTGCGGGTATGCGTAATACAGGCTAGCCATTAACGACAAATTTCGCTCAAATGAACCAGGTTGGTGTTATTGCACCAACCTTTTTTATTTCAACCCAACCGTAGAGAACCAACAAACAAGCCTGCAAAAAAGACATTTATACCCACAACACAAAATAATCATCCACCCACACTAGCATACTGAGTTTTTTATCAGTTTTTTGGGTTATTTTGTCCTTCTATTCCACTTTATGCTTATTATTTAGATATACTACTCCACCGTTGTAGCAAATTATAAAACCCACAGGCTACAGCTCTTCGATACCTTTGCTATCGATCCTAGGTGATATACGGCTTTTTTAGGTGACATGACCAACATTGTTGGTGCCACTTTTTATACTCATGATCAGTGCCATTAAGAAGCACGACAGGAATTAAGTGGTTGTATTTAGTAGTTTATTGACCATTTGGATTGAAGACATGTCATTACCACACGTTATCTTAACCGTTCTTAGCACACGCGATGCGACTGGCTACGATATCACTAAAGAGTTCTCTGCCACTATTGGCTATTTTTGGAAAGCGAGCCACCAGCAGGTTTATCGCGAACTAAACAAAATGGCGCAGAACAACCTAGTGACTTGCGTACTCGAGCCTCAAGAAGGCAAACCAGATCGCAAAGTTTACTCTATTACTGATTCAGGCCGCGCTGCATTAGGCGAATGGTTTGATCAACCAACATCTCACCCTACCGTGCGTGACGAGTTCTCAGCTAAGCTTATGGCTTGCGCAGTTCAACCGTCGGCGCCATACCGTGCACAGCTTGCAGAACTGATTGAAGAGTCACGTAAATTGGTAGATCACTACCAAGAGATCGAAAACGCTTACTACTCAACAACAACAACTCTGGATAAACAGCAACGTTTAGAACGATTGACTCTGCGCCGAAATCTACTAATTCGCCAAGCGTGGATTGAGTGGGCTCAAGAAGTGCTAACTGAGCTAGATGCTCTAGGTTAAGCGAGAAGCGAGAAGCGAGAAGCGAGAAGCGAGAAGCGAGAAGCGAGAAGCGAGAAGCGAGAAGCGAGAAGCGAGAAGCGAGAAGATTTAAAGGATTGGCACTATGTGTCAATCCTTTTTTATTTAGGAGCAGTTCTCTATGGGTTCGGGATTTGCTAGCGAAAAAATCTCGAAGGACGAAGTCCGGTCTCGACTCTCGAAACGCAGTGTTCTCGGAGGACGAAGTCCGTTCCCGTTCTTATCCTAAATCCCGTCTCCGCCAATAAAACTTTGCGAACGACCGTTGAACTGCTGGTCCATATCCAAAGATGGTTTATCAGTACTTGGTTTACCAACAACTTTAGCCGGTACACCAGCAACTGTCGTATGTGCAGGAACAGCCTGAAGCACTACCGAGCAAGAACCGATTTTAGCGCCTTCACCGACTTCAATATTCCCTAAGATCTTAGCTCCAGCACCGATCATCACGCCTTCACGGATTTTCGGATGACGATCGCCACACTCTTTACCCGTACCACCCAGTGTCACATCTTGCAAAATAGAGACATCGTTCTCGACAATCGCCGTTTCACCAATCACGATTCCAGTTGCGTGATCGAGCATAATACCTCGACCAATCTTCGCCGCTGGGTGGATATCGACCTGACACGCGACTGAGATTTGGTTTTGCAGGTAAGTCGCTAGTGCAACACGCCCTTGTTTCCAAAGCCAGTTTGCCACGCGATAACCTTGCAGAGCGTGGTAGCCTTTCAAATACAACAGCGGCATGGAATACATTGCAACAGCAGGGTCTCGGTTTACCGTCGCACAGATGTCACAAGCTGCAGATGCGCTAATACTTGGATCTGAGTTCAGTGCTTCTTCAACCACTTCCCTCACCGCCATAGCGGGCATCGACGCAGTATTAAGTTTATTTGCAAGGATATAACTTAACGCCGCGCTCAAGCTGTCATGCTTAATAATGGTGGCATGATAAAAGCTTGCTAACATTGGCTCTTGTTCTGAAAGCTCACGCGCTTCCTTAACAATGGTCTGCCAAACCTTCTGTTTCTCACAATGTTTCATGAAACTTCCTACATCTGGTCCTCTTTCTGCTAGGCCCAGCATTACTGTTGTTATTTATGCTTCCGCTTTCTTATCGCGAGCGAGTAGATCTTTCGCCGCTAAGTTTGCATCCTTCCCTTGATACAATACTTGATATATTTGGTCAACTATCGGCATCTCAACACCCATGCGTTCAGCCAATAAGTAAACCTCTTTGGTATTGCGGTAGCCTTCAACAACTTGGCCGATCTCTTCTTGGGCTGTATCTACATCTTTACCTTGGCCAAGTGCTAGACCAAAACGACGGTTGCGCGATTGGTTGTCGGTACAGGTTAATACTAAATCACCCAAACCCGCCATCCCCATAAAGGTTTCAGGCTGTGCACCCAACGCAGCGCCTAGGCGAGTCATCTCCGCAAGACCACGTGTAATTAGAGCAGTACGTGCATTTGCACCAAAACCGATACCATCAGACATACCTGCACCAATCGCAATCACGTTCTTCACAGCGCCACCAAGCTGCATACCGATAAAGTCGCTGTTGGCATAGACTCGGAAGGTTTTGCTGCAGTGGATCTTCTCTTGTAGATCCGCCACAAACTCATCGTCAGGAGAAGCAACCGAAATCGCGGTCGGCATACCCATCGCAAGCTCTTTAGCAAACGTAGGCCCTGATAAAACCGCTAGTGAGTAACTTTCACCGATGACTTCATGGGCTACCTCTTTTAGCAGACGTCCAGTTTCTGGCTCTAGCCCTTTGGTTGCCCAGCAGATACGCGAATCATCTCTTAGATGTGGCTTAACGCTATTCAATACAATCCCAAACACATGGCTTGGCACGACAACGAGAAGATCTCGGCTCGCTTGAACCGCTTTTTCTAGGTCAGATTCCACAATCAACGACTCCGGAAAGTCGATTCCAGGTAGGAATTCGTGGTTAGCACGATCCGCGTCAAGGCGCTCCATATGCTCAGGTTCATGGCCCCAAATTACTACGTTCGCACCATTGCGTGCTAAAGAGATGGCGAGCGAAGTACCGTATGAACCGGCACCAAGCACTGTCATCGCGATATCTTTACCGTAGGCATTGTTGGTCTTGTCTTTCATTGTTCCGCCTGATTGTCATTAGGGTGACTAGAATCTTATGGTTAATCTCTGCTTTGCAAAGAAGCTAACGATAAAATCCTAGCGATAAAACAAAAAATGCACATCGCATCAATAACCGACGCTCTGTGCATTTTGTACCGTACCTCTGTTATCTAGAGGACTCAGTCATTACGCTTCAGCTTCACCTTCTTGCTGAGCTTGCTGCTGTAGGTAGTTCATAAACAGAGCATCAAAGTTAACTGGTGCTAGGTTTAGTTGAGGGAACGTACCTTTAACCACTAGGCTTGAGATAGTTTCACGAGCGTAAGGGAATAGGATGTTAGGGCAGAATGCACCTAGGCAATGAGCTAGCTGACCAGCTTCCATTTTATCAGCAGTGAAGATACCGCCTTGCTGAACTTCACATAGGAAAGCTGTCTCTTCAGCATTCTTAACTGTCACAGTTAGACGTAGAACCACTTCGTAAACGCCTTCACCTAGCTCGCGGCTTTGTGTATCAAGATCAAGTTTAACATCTGGGTTCCACTCTTTTTGGAACATGTCAGGTGAGTTTGGTGCTTCAAATGATACGTCTTTTAGGAAGATGCGTTGAATTGCGAAGTTTTGTGCTTCTTGTTGCGGTGCTGCTTCAGCCATTTTAAAAATCCTTAAATCCTGAATAAATAGTCTGATTGGAGACTAACCGAGAGAGCCTGTTATGACTAGGTTCGCGATGAATTTCGTGGAACTCTTCACATCTCTCTAAAGTAAACGCCGATTTTTCAATCAGCGTTTAAGGTATTTGGGGTTTGAATTACTTCTTACCTTTAACTAGTGGCATGTTTGCTTCACTCCAAGCAACCAAACCATTTTTAAGTAGGCTTACGTTTTCAAAGCCAGCTTTCGCAAGAAGGTTCGCGCTCTCTTGCGCGGTTTGACCTGTCTTACATACCACAATGATTGGGTCTGATTTGTGGTTTTCAAGGCTGCCAAAGTTACCTGCTTTGATATCCGACGGTAAAATGTGAACTGCATCGGTAATGTGGCCTTTGCGGAACTCATCTTTGCTGCGGATATCAACAACAACACCATTTTCACGGTTCATGAGTTGAGTAGTTTGGGCAGCTGTAATTTCTTTGTAAGCCGCTGTCGTTGACTTAACGATGTTCATAATAAGGGCAACCACTAGGCCGGCCCAAACCAGAGAAAGAATCATGTTCTCTTGAAAAAATGCGATGTACTCTTGCATGTCCTGTGCTCTTTGATGATAGAGCCACAACATCAATTATGAAGGAATAAACCCTAAATAGTTGCAGTTGCAGCTAGGCGATGAGCTAGTTCAGAGCCTTGAGCATAGTAATTCTATGTAATTGGGCTGAACTAACGTAAAAATTCAGACTCGAAGTATAGCGAGGTTAACAGGCCTAAGCGAGTCAATTACACGCAGAATAAGAATCTGTTGCACATTTCTTTATGCGATGGGGAATGGAAACGCGGTTACCTGATCAATATGATCGCAGCCGATCGCCAGCATAATGAGCCGATCTATTCCTAGTGCAACCCCAGCACACTCTGGTAAGCCTGACTCTAACGCCGAAATTAAATGATGATCGACCGGTTGCGGAGTTAGCCCCATCTCAATGCGCTTAACGTTATCTTGCTCGAACCTTTTTAACTGCTCTTGCGGATTGTCGAGTTCATGAAAGCCGTTCGCCAGCTCTATACCTTTAAAATAGACTTCGAAGCGATCAGCAACACGAGGGTCTTGTTGATTGATTTTAGCTAGTGCCGCTTGCGATGCAGGGAAATCATATACGAAAGCTGGAACCTGCTGACCAATCTTGCCTTCTACACCAACACTAAACAGCAGTTGCAACAGTGTATCGCGATCTTGCTCTGGCTCCGCGATATCACTTAAGCCTAACTTAGCCGCGGCCTCTTTTAGCTCTTCCATTGACGCTTCTAGTGGGCACACACCGAGTACCTCAATAAACGCCTGCTGGTAAGTGAACCGTTCGGCTTGAGCGCAGTTTAAAACCACTTGCAGCAGTGCATCCATCTCATCCATTAACTCATGGTGATCGAAGCCAACGCGATACCACTCGAGCATGGTAAACTCTGGATTATGGTAGCGGCCGTTCTCCTCATTGCGGAACGCTTTGTTTATCTGATAGATACAACCACTTCCTGCCGCGAGCAATCGCTTCATGTGGAACTCTGGACTCGTCATAAAATAGAGCTTACGACCATCGGCATACCCCGGCCCGACGAACTCAGTTTGAAAAGTATGTAGATGAACATCTGTCACCGTGGCATGGCTCATTGCTGGTGTATCAACTTCGAGCACTTGTCGCTCAGAAAAAAACTGACGGATCCTAGCCACAATAACAGCTCGTTGTCTAAGCTGCTCAATTGTCGCCGTTGGTTGCCACTGATTGGTCATAGTTCAAACCTCGTTTTAAATTCGCAAGGAAAATACCAAGTTTGCCAATCTTTTCCTAGTGATATTCACCAAAACAAAAACTACATAAAATTAGTTACTACTGAAGCAAGCATTCGACGTACCACAGAACAAAATAGTAACCCAAGAACGCTTATATTTAGCACGCAAATATTACGCAACAAGCCTCTAACACGAACCAACTATTTACTTTTCTATCAATCATTTCTTGCCGTGATAAGAATCACATAACCTATATTTTCTATGCCTTTACTTGCACTACTGGAGCAAAAACCTAAATGCGTCAATTTTTCTCCGCAGTGGCTCTTCTACACTAGCCCTACCACTTTTGGGGAGCTCTGCTCTTCAAACAACTATAACAAGCGGAAAATTCCGCAATTTCACACTGGAGGATAACTGTGCAAACTATCACCACAGATATCGCAGTCATCGGCGCTGGCGGCGCTGGTCTTCGTACTGCTATTGCAGCAGCTGAAGCAAACCCTGACTTAGAAGTAGCACTGATTTCTAAAGTTTATCCAATGCGTTCCCACACGGTCGCTGCAGAAGGTGGCTCGGCAGCAGTTATCAAGGATGAAGATAGCCTAGATAACCACTTCAACGATACCGTTGGCGGTGGCGATTGGCTATGTGAACAGGACGTTGTTGAGTATTTCGTAGAAAACGCAACTCGCGAAATGATCCAAATGGAGCAATGGGGCTGCCCATGGAGCCGTAAAGAGAACGGTGAAGTCAACGTACGCCGATTCGGCGGTATGAAGGTAGAACGAACTTGGTTCGCTGCCGACAAAACTGGCTTCCACATGCTTCACACCCTATTCCAGACCTCAATGAAGTACAGCAACATCAAACGCTTTGATGAGTACTTTGTCGTGGATCTGCTTGTGGATGAAGGCGAAGTTCAAGGCCTAATTGCTATCCACATGTCAGAAGGTGAGCTTGTGACGATTAAAGCGAAGTCTGTTGTTCTTGCAACAGGTGGTGCAGGTCGTGTTTATCACTGTAACACTAACGGCGGCATTGTAACGGGCGATGGCATGGCGATGGCCTACCGTCATGGCGTGCCTCTACGTGATATGGAATTCGTTCAGTACCACCCAACAGGCCTACCGGGCACAGGTATCCTAATGACCGAAGGTTGTCGTGGTGAAGGCGGTATCATCGTCAACAAAAATGGCTATCGCTACCTACAAGACTACGGCATGGGCCCTGAAACTCCTGTCGGCCAACCGAAGAACAAGTACATGGAACTGGGTCCGCGTGACAAAGTTTCGCAAGCTTTCTGGCATGAACAGCAGAAAGGCAACACCATCAAACATCCACTGGGTGACGTGGTGCACCTCGACCTTCGCCACCTTGGTGAAGAGTACCTACAAGAACGTCTACCGTTCATCTGTGAGCTAGCAAAAGCTTACGTTAACGTTGACCCAGCAAAAGAGCCAATTCCAATTCGCCCAACCGTTCACTACACCATGGGTGGTATTGAAACCAATGGCGAATGTGAAACTCGCATTAAAGGCCTATTCGCCGTGGGTGAATGTGCGTCGGTAGGTCTTCACGGTGCTAACCGTCTAGGTTCTAACTCGCTGGCTGAGTTCGTAGTATTCGGCCGTGTTGCGGGTGAGCAAGCAGTGAAACGTGCCGCTGAGTTCAAAGGTTGGAACGAAGAGTCTATCGCTGCTCAAGTGAAAGATGTCGAACAGCGTATCGCCGCACTGATGAATCAAGAAGGCGACGAAAACTGGGCCGATATCCGCACTGAAATGGGTCACACTATGGAAGCGGGTTGTGGTATCTACCGCCAAGAAGACTTGATGCAAGCAACCATTGATAAGATCACTGAGTTGAAACAGCGTTACAAGCGCATCAGCATTAAAGATAAAGGGAAAGTGTTCAACACTGACCTTCTGTACGCCATTGAAGTGGGCTACGGTCTAGAGGTAGCAGAAGCCATGGTTCACTCTGCAATCCTACGTAAAGAATCTCGTGGGGCCCACCAGCGCCTAGATGATGGTTGCACAGAGCGTGATGACGTTAAGTTCCTCAAGCACTCACTTGCCTTCTTTAAACCAGATGCTGCACCAAGTATTGACTACAGCGATGTGACCATCACTAAGTCGCAGCCGAAAGCTCGTCTATACGGTGAAGCAGCAGAGAAAGCAGCCGCTGAAGAAGCAGTAAAAGCGGCAGAGAAGAACGCAGAGGAGCAAGCATAATGTCAGCAAATCGCATCCAAAAAGTAGAGATTCTGCGTTATGACCCTGAGAAAGACGCAGAACCGCATTTTCAAACCTTTGAAGTACCGTTCGATGAAACTATGTCGACTCTTGATGCACTTGGCTACATCAAAGATAACCTAGACAAAGATCTCTCTTACCGTTGGTCTTGTCGTATGGCGATCTGTGGTTCATGCGGCATCATGGTTAACGGCGTGCCAAAGTTAGCTTGTAAGAGCTTCCTACGAGATTACCCGAACGGCGTGAAGATCGAGCCATTAGCAAACTTCCCAATCGAGAAAGACCTGATTGTCGACATGACACCGTTCATCGAGCGTCTTGAAGCTATCAAGCCTTACATCATTGGTAACGATCGCAAACCAGAAGATGGCACTAACCTACAAACGCCAGAGCAAATGGCTAAGTACAAGCAGTTCGCTGGCTGTATCAACTGTGGTCTTTGCTATGCAGCCTGTCCACAATTTGGTCTAAACCCAGAGTTCATCGGTCCAGCAGCGCTAACGCTTGCACACCGTTACAACCTCGACAGTCGTGATAACGGTAAAAATGAGCGTATGGCACTGATTAATGGAGAGAACGGCGCTTGGGGCTGTACCTTCGTAGGTTACTGCTCTGAAGTTTGTCCGAAGAGTGTTGATCCTGCTGCTGCAGTAAACCAAGGCAAAGTAGAGTCTTCAATGGACTTCGTAATCGCGATGCTGAAGCCAGATGGCACACCAGCAAAAAGCACTGAGGAGGCATAAGGATGAGTAATCGTAAACCTTACGTTCGTGAAGTAAAACGCACTTGGTGGAAAGATCATCCGTTTTACCGCTTCTACATGCTGCGTGAAGCAACGGTGCTGCCTTTGGTACTGTTCACAATTTTCCTAACCTTCGGTCTCGGTTCATTAGTTAAAGGTCCTGAAGCGTGGCAAGGCTGGCTTGAGTTTATGGCAAACCCAATCGTAGTAGCGATCAACATCGTTGCCCTGGCAGGTAGCCTACTTCATGCTCAAACCTTCTTTAGCATGATGCCGCAAGTAATGCCTATTCGCCTTAAAGGTAAGCCAGTGGACAAGAAGATCATTGTGCTTACTCAATGGGCAGCAGTGGCGTTCATTTCACTGATTGTGCTAGTCATCGTTTAAGGAGCAAAGACTATGAAACCAAATTATTCTGTAGATAGAGCTCCTAAACGTTCAGATGAGCCAATCTGGTGGGGACTATTCGGCGCTGGCGGTACTTGGTTTGCAATGATTACCCCTGTGACCGTTTTGGTTCTTGGTATCCTCGCGCCGCTAGGTATCATCAACGCAGAAGCATTAAGCTATGAACGTGTGGTTGATTTCGCAACGAGCATCATAGGTGCACTATTCATCATTGGTACTCTAGCGCTACCAATGTGGCATGCAATGCACCGTGTCCACCACGGTATGCACGACCTGAAGTTCCACACCGGTATTGTAGGCAAGGTAACCTGTTATGCATTTGCCGGTCTTATCTCAGTATTAGCAGTGATCTTTATCTTTATGATCTAAGCTCTGCCTGTTAGATACGATAAAGCCCGCTCAATTGAGCGGGCTTTCTCATTTCTATAGTTGATTACAGAATAAAGCGGCTTAAATCTTCATCTTCAATCGTATCGCCAAGCTTGCCTTTCACATACTTAGCGTCGATAGTTAGTTTTGAACCGGCTTTATCTGTCGCTTCAAATGAAATCTCATCCATCAAACGCTCCATTACTGTGTGTAAGCGGCGAGCACCGATGTTCTCGGTTGTCTCATTCACTGTCCAAGCAGCTTCAGCGATTTGCGTAATGCCGTCTTCAGTGAACTCAATATCAACCTCTTCTGTCTTCATTAACGCAACGTACTGCTCTGTCAGAGACGCTTTTGGCTCAGTCAGAATACGTTTAAAGTCATCACTAGAAAGCGCTTCTAGCTCAACACGAATTGGCAGACGACCTTGCAGCTCAGGGATCAGATCTGACGGCTTAGCTACTTGGAAAGCACCCGATGCAACAAACAGGATATGGTCTGTTTTCACCATGCCATGCTTAGTAGAAACCGTACTACCTTCAATCAATGGTAGTAGGTCACGCTGTACGCCTTCACGAGACACATCCGGACCAGAGCTTTCACCACGCTTACAAATCTTATCGATCTCATCGATAAACACGATGCCGTTGTTCTCTACGTTAAAGATTGCCTGCTCTTTTAGTTCTTCTTGATTCACCAGCTTAGCGGCTTCCTCTTCGGTAAGCGCTTTGAATGCGTCTTTAATTTTTAGCTTACGCTTCTTCTTAGTATCACCCGCGAGGTTTTGGAACATACCTTGAAGCTGGTTTGTCATCTCTTCCATGCCAGGAGGAGCCATGATCTCAACGCCCATTTGCGGAGCAGCGACATCGATTTCAATCTCTTTGTCATCTAGCTTGCCTTCGCGTAGTTTCTTACGGAAGATTTGGCGTGTGTTTGACGCGCTTTCATCTTGCTGCTCATTTTGCCCCCAAGCATCACGAGCTGGCGGTAATAGTGCATCTAGAATGCGTTCTTCTGCTTGCTCTTCCGCACGGAATTTGACCTTTTCCATCGCTTGCTGATGAGTCATTTTAATC
>NZ_JATABG010000027.1:0-18897 GCF_036533755.1 Vibrio sp. M260118
TAGGGTAGACGCCCATCATTTCAAACTGGCGCAACACGGCCGTACCATAGAAGGTGACGGACGCCCCAATGCGAGGAATAATCGCATCAAAGCCAGATAGCTCTTCACCTTTAAAGTGAATTTCGGGTTTGTCTGAATTGATATTCATGTAGCAACGCAACGCATCGATAACCTTAACCTCATGTCCACGTTCTTTCGCCGCTTCAATTAAACGCTTAGTTGAGTATAAACGAGCGTTACGAGATAGAATGCCAATTTTCATTATTTGCGCTCCTCGAAAGGGATTAAAAACGACTCTACAGGGTCGACCACAATGCGGCTGTGCATAGCTGTACGGCCTAATAACATGCGAAAAGCCATGTTTTCACGATTGGTTAACGTTATTTCGATTGGCCAGGCTTCACCGCCGAGGTTGAGCTCGGTTTTAATCACATAACGTGACTCTTCATGGCCTCCAGAGTCGCGTACGATGCGCTCGTCAATCACTTCAGCTTCGCACACGACTTCTACATCCGAGTTATGCTGAATTGGGTGGATCCAGAATCGAACCCAAAGAGCTTCGTCTTTGTAAAAGCTCTCTACTTTGAACGCGTGTAAACACGAGGTCTTGGCTCCGGTATCGACTTTTGCATTAATTTTTTCAATACCAAGGCTTGGTAGGCTGAGGGTTTCTCGCCAACCGACAAGTAGTTTTTCTTTCATCGCAGTAACAATAAATAAGGATCTAATTAAGACGCTCGAGTGAAGTGAGCATCCCCAACGTAACACGGTCGTATATGCCGAGTGTTGTGCTTGAAGAGGGTAGAGAATTTACCCTTAGGTGCTTCAAGGAGGGCGACTTTAGCAGCGATGATTTAAGCCGGCCAATGAAAAGAAATCACCGTGACGACAAAAGAAATTTATGGTTTGTTTAGGTAACTAAAAACGAAAAGCCAGCTCATGTGAGCTGGCTTTGAGTATATAGAGGAGTACGAATTACGCCTTTTCTGGAATCGCTTCGAGTAGCGCGACCATTTGTTCCCAGAACAGTGAAACTGTATCAATCTTCACTTTCTCGTCTGGAGAGTGTGGAAACTTGATCGTAGGGCCAAAAGAGACCATATCCATGTTTGGGTATGGTTCTTTGAATAGACCACACTCTAGGCCAGCGTGGATAACCATGATGTTTGGCTTGTTGCCGTAGATCTCTTGGTACATGTCGCGGAAAACAGCCATAATTTCTGAATCTGCATCAGGCTTCCAACCAGGGTATGCTCCGTTGAACTCGATTTGCGCCCCCGCTAGGTTGGCAACAGAAGTCAGCATTCCCTCAACTTGTTGACGACCAGAGTCAATCAGTGAACGAATTAGGCATAGCACTTCGATCTTGTCTGCGTCAGTTGTGATAACACCGACGTTCAATGATGTTTCAACCACGCCTTCAATTTCGTCGCTCATGCGGATAACACCGTTAGGGCATGCGTTTAGTGCAGCAATAAAGCGTTGTTGGTCAGCAATAGCAAGTACTTGTAAATCACAGTCGATTGATTGGTTAAATGAAACAATGTCGGTTTCTACTTTACCTAGTTCTGAGCGAAGTAGGTTAGTGTAGAACTCAAATAGCTCTGCCAGTTTTGTTTCGTTTTCAGCAGGAACCGCGACGGTTACAAACGCTTCGCGCGGAATTGCATTGCGTAGGCTACCACCACGGAATTCGATCAGGCGTAAGTCTAGCTCTTGTGCGTGACCCGCGAGGAAGCGTGCAACCAGCTTGTTCGCGTTGCCACGGCCTGTGTGGATGTCACAACCCGAGTGGCCGCCTTTTAGACCTTTCAGGATAAGCTGACGAGTAACAAAGCCTGCTGGTACATCTTCACGTTTGATGTCGAAAACCATTTCGCCATCAATACCGCCAGCACAGCCCATGTAGACTTCACCCTCTTGCTCAGAGTCAGTGTTTAGAAGAATATCGCCTTCTAACCAACCTGCTTCTAAGCCAAATGCGCCTGTCATACCTGCTTCTTCATCTACAGTCAGTAGTACTTCGATAGGGCCATGTTTAATCTCTTGTGACGCCAGTACAGCTAGGCACGATGCCATACCAATACCGTTATCAGCACCGAGAGTTGTACCTTTAGCGGTAACCCAATCGCCATCAATATATGGTTGGATAGGATCTTTAGTGAAGTCGTGATCAGTGTCTTCGTTCTTTTGTGGCACCATATCGATGTGTGCTTGCAGAACGACACCTTTCTTGTTTTCCATTCCTGCTGTAGCTGGTTTCTTAATAAATACGTTACCCGTTGGATCGCGACGAACGTCTAAGCCTTCTTGCTTTGCCCAATCAACGATGTACTGCGCTAGCGCTTCTTCATGTTTTGATGGGTGAGGGATAGAACAGATTTTATCGAAAAACTGCCAAAGTGGGCTTGGAGATAAATTGCTAATTTCAGAATGGAATTCAGACACGGACGACTCCTTAATGAGATTAATGCCAGATTATATTTTTTATTTTTACTGATTAATTGGAATAAAAAACTATATTTGACATGTAGTAGAGGAGCACAGGATAGCACTCTCACACTAAAGGGTGTAGTAAAAGCGGCAAGCAAATGTCTCGGTGTAATCACAAAATTTAGATTCTTTGTGTAAAAAGTGTCGCTAGTCTCGTGCAGGATATGAATGTACTGGCATTTGGAAAATGATATTTATGTAATTTAATTACGGAATTACATTGACCTAGATCATTATTTGAAATTTATGTGACATTTATCACTTTTATTCTTGTAATTAAGTTTCTTTGAGGTATATTAGTAACCAACTTCGAAACGAAGAGAAAACGCTCAAAGGATGAGTCCGATTTGTCGCCTCCAAGGAACTGAGAAATCAATATCTGAAATGTTTTTTTAATTGATTTAGAAGGTGATAGTTATGAAAGGTTTACCAAGTGCAGCATTCTGGCTAAACAACTCTGTTTACACAGGCAGCTTTACTTACCCAACAACTTTCGGTTACTAACCGTTAGCTTGTTATCTCGAACAGTATGTTCATCCCCTATTATTGGAATTTTTTTACAGCGTTTATTGCTGACATGATTCAACCGCCACTCAAATTGAGTGGCGTTTTTTTATCTGATGAAAAGTGCTGGTGATAAAGTGAACTCGAACACGCTAGTTTCTTTCTCCTGATTCCCTACCATGAAGATTATTCGCATAAACACATATTGAATAGAATCAAACTCGCTAAGATCACCTTGAAAGTTTACGACATGGTATAAATAGTCACCATGTGGACGAGAAATGGTGATTTTATTTTAGTGATTGAAGTTAAAGGATTTTCACTTAAATTGAAGCGAGATTTTATCTTTAACAATGTCTGTTACAGTTAGAAATATTAATTAGAGTCTTAATTCTATCTGGAATTTAATATTTGATGACTTTATAATTCGAGCCAATCGATTACGCAACCGTTTACTTTTTACCCTTTAGGATTCGATCATGTTCGAAAAACTATTTAAACTCAGTGAAAACGGCACCAATGTTAGAACTGAGGTCATCGCAGGTATTACTACCTTTTTGACGATGGCTTACATCATCTTTGTTAACCCGGCAATGCTGGCTGATGCAGGTATGGATAAAGGCGCAGTCTTTGTTGCAACCTGTCTAGCTGCGGCGATTGGCTGTTTCATCATGGGCTTTGTGGCTAACTACCCAATTGCACTCGCTCCGGGTATGGGCCTTAATGCTTTCTTCACCTATGGTGTTGTATTGGGCATGGGACACTCTTGGCAGGTAGCGCTTGGTGCGGTATTTGTATCCGGTATCATCTTTATGGCGCTGAGCGTTTTCAAGGTGCGTGAGTGGATCATTAACTCAATTCCAATGTCGCTGCGTACAGGCATCTCAGCAGGTATCGGTCTGTTTCTAGCATTCATTGGTCTGCAAAATTCTGGCATCGTGGTGGATAACCCAGCAACTTTGGTTGGTCTTGGTCATATCACTGGTCTACAGCCAGCATTAGCGGCACTTGGTTTCTTCCTGACTATCGGCCTAGTTTACCGCGGCGTTCGTGGCGCAGTTATGATCGCAATCCTAATCATTACAGCTCTAGGTTTAGTTTTTGGTGATGTACAGTGGCACGGCATCATGTCTACACCACCAAGCATTGCTCCAACCTTTATGCAGATGAATATCGCTGACGTGTTCGAAGTGGGCATGATCGCAGTAGTATTCGCTTTCTTATTTGTCGACCTATTCGATACTGCGGGCACGCTAGTTGGTGTTGCGACTAAAGCGGACTTGATTAAAGAAGATGGCAAACTGCCTCGCCTAAGTAAGGCGCTACTTGCTGACTCTACAGCAACTTCTGTAGGTGCGATGCTTGGTACATCAAGCACAACTTCTTATGTTGAATCAACAGCAGGTGTTGCTGCGGGTGGTCGTACAGGTCTAACAGCAGTCGTTGTTGGTGTACTGTTCCTATTGGCACTATTCTTCTCTCCGCTTGCAGGTATGATTCCAGCTTACGCGACGGCAGGTGCACTGTTCTACGTGGCTATTCTAATGATGTCTGGCCTTGTGAGCGTAGACTGGCGTGACCTGACAGAAGCAGCTCCAGTGGTTGTGACTTGTCTACTAATGCCTCTAACTTACTCAATTGCTGAAGGTATCGCGCTTGGCTTTATCTCTTATGCTGCAATTAAGTTACTGAGTGGTCGCGGCCGTGAAGTATCGGTAAGTGTATGGGTACTGTCTGCAGTATTCCTTATCAAATACATTGTCGCTGCTTAATCAGATAACGATTTAATTCGTTTAATTACAGCGCTTGCAATATTTATCGCCATAGTAGGGCCTCTGCTATGGCGATTATTTTTCCGTTTAAGATAAAATTCCCCATTGGTATTGTATAATGGCTGCGTTAAAATAAACGTTTGCGTAGCTTTTCCCCACACTTGCCAGTTGCAATTGTCCGAGATTTACTCGATGTGCTGCGGGGATGCAGATTTCATAATTATTAGGTTATTACAATGAGTAAAAAATTCATTATCACTTGGGACCAAATGCACACACTATGCCGCGAGTTGGCTGAAAAGCAGATGCCAGCAGAGCAGTGGAAAGGTATTTGGGCGGTAAGCCGTGGCGGTCTTGTTCCGGGCGCTATCTTGGCTCGTGAGCTGGGCATTCGTCATGTTGATACTATCTGTATCTCTAGCTACGACCATGATCATCAACGTGATATGACCGTTGTAAAAGCACCAGAAGGTGACGGTGAAGGTTTCCTAATCGTAGAAGACCTAGTGGATAGCGGTGATACAGCACGTAAACTACGTGAGATGTACCCGAAAGCAAAACTGATTGCGGTATGTGCAAAACCCGCGGGTGTTGAGCTACTAGATGACTATGTTGTCGATATCGCTCAAGACACATGGATTGAGCAGCCATGGGACATGTCAATCCAGTACATTGAGCCAATTAATCGTAAGCAGAAATAATTGATTGCGAAAATGGTACTACTTTCTTGATAAATGACCCTTTATTGGGTCATTTTTTTTATTACTATTAAATAAATACGATTATTTAGGTCACAAGCTATGTCTGAGGAAGTCAGTAAGAACCTCTCAGAGTCTCTTTTTGTCAATCATAAGCAAGCTAAAGAGACTTCAATACTCACGCAATATATGCCGACAAGTGAAGCTTTCTTAGAGCAAAAGCAAAAAGAAGATGGTTACAAGTGGTATAGAAACTTGCGTCGTATGCAGTGGGCATGGCAGGGATTGGATCCCATTGAAATTGAGGCCGTACTCGCAGCGATTGCAGCCTCTAAGCATTCACGTACCCATGACGGTTGGCTTGATACAGTAATGGGTTACCACAGCGGCAATTGGACTTATGAATGGATTAAGTTAGGTATGTTGCATCAAAAACGTTCGGCAGATATGCAGGGTGAGGCGTCTGCGGACGAAATGTTCAATGCGTCGCTCTGTTTTAGTATTGCCGGATACCCTCATCTGAAGAATGATAACCTAGCCATTCAAGCCCAGGTACTTGCAAATAGCGCTTATAACGAGGCAAGTAATAAGACCAAATATATTGTTAAGCGAATTGAAGTGCCGTATCAGCGTAAATCGATTGTAGCGCACCTGCATCTGACCAGTACCGATAAACCTCAGCCTGTCGTCATTGTTAGTGCCGGATTAGATAGTTTGCAAACCGACCTATGGAACTTGTTTCGAAATTATCTTGCAGAGAAAAACATCGCCATGTTGACGGTGGATATGCCATCTATCGGTCACAACACTCACTGGAACCTGACTGAAGATACCTCTTGCTTACATCAAGCGGTATTAAATGAGCTGCCGTCTATTCCTTGGGTTGACCATCACAAAGTTGGCTTGATTGGTTTCCGCTTTGGCGGTAATGCCATGGTAAGGCTGTCGTTTATGGAACAAGAGAAAATCAAAGCGTGCGTATCTTTGGGTGCTCCGATCCATGATGTACTCTCTTCGGCAGAGAAACTCAAGAAAATGCCAAAAATGTACTTAGATGTACTCGCCTCTAGGATTGGTAAAAGTGCGGTGGATATTCACAGCTTGGCAGGGCAACTGATGGCTTGGTCATTGAAAGTTCAAGGTATACTGGGAAGCCGCAAGACTCGCGTACCCATATTGGCGATGAGCTTAGAGAACGATCCCGTCTCTCCTTTTAGCGATAACCAATTGGTTGCGATATTTAGTGATTATGGCAAAGCGAAGAAAATCAGTGCTAAGACAATTACACAAGGGTATGAGCAATCCCTCGATTTAGCAATTAAGTGGCTAGAAGGTGAGCTAATTAGATGACATTTCTGCTAAATTAGATAAGACTTAAATAGTTGAGCTACCCAGACTTTCTAGTCCTGAGTGGCTCTTCATAATAATAAGTAAATGAATATGGAGATTCATTATGTCTGAGCAGAAGAAAAATCCTACCCACTACCGCTTACTGTCTACTTTAAGAGCTATTGGCCCTTACCTACGAGAATCCCAAAGTACTGAAGGGGCATATCTATTTGACTGCTTGTCTGTGTGTGTGAACGATAAAAAATCACCTGAGCAGCGTGAGTTTTGGGGCTGGTGGTTAGAGCTCGAAGGCACTGGGGAAGCGTTTGAAGCCCGTTACCGCACTGGCTTGTACGATACGACGGGTGAGTGGCAAGAAAAATCGCTACCAAAGAAAGCGGTTGAAGATGTGACTCGGACACAAGAAGCTTTCCACCAAAAGTTGATTGATACACTGCAAACGGAGTTTGCTATTGCTGTCAATATGCATGAAGAATCTGTCGAATTCGTCTAATTTTCCTCTGTTATCATTCTTCTTGATTAAAAAGGCGCTTTTTAGCGCCTTTTCTGCTTGTGAATTTATCAGTAGATTGCTAAAACATCAGGTCTAATCAATCTTTGTTACCAATATCAGTAACTGTGGGTTGTGACGATTTTTATTTTTTCATAGTAGAAAGGCAATGACTAAACAAAGCGGAAAGGCATCTCAGTCTCAGACTGTGGTGGTTAAACTAGGTACGAGTGTTTTAACTGGTGGAACATTGGAGTTGGACCGTGCTCATATGGTTGAGTTGGTTCGTCAATGTGCAGAACTTAAAAAACAGGGCCACTCAGTGGTCATGGTTTCGTCTGGTGCAATTGCAGCAGGACGTGAACACCTAGGATACCCCGCACTGCCCAACTCTATGGCAAGCAAACAGTTATTGGCGGCTGTTGGTCAGAGCCAGCTTATTCAGACTTGGGAGTCACTGTTTGCTATTTATGGTCTGAAAATCGGCCAGATGTTACTGACACGCGCCGATCTTGATGATCGTGAGCGCTTTCTCAATGCACGCGACACCATCAACGCCTTGGTTGAGAATGATATCATTCCAGTGGTAAACGAAAACGATGCGGTTGCGACCAGTGAAATTAAAGTTGGCGATAACGACAACTTATCAGCGCTGGTAGGCATCTTATGTGGTGCGGACAAATTGTTGCTGTTAACGGACCAAAAGGGTTTGTTTACCGCTGACCCACGTAAAGATCCTAATGCCGAGCTGATCAAAGAAGTAAAAACCATCGACGATACCTTGCGTAAAATCGCCGGAGGCAGTGGTACGACACTAGGGACTGGCGGTATGGCGACCAAACTGCAAGCGGCAGATATTGCACGCCGAGCGGGTATCGAAGTTATCATTGCTGCGGGAAGCGCCCCGAATGTGGTGTTTGATTCTCTTGGCGAGAATCCGCAAGGTACACGATTCCTACCGTGTGAAGAGGCGTTGGAAAACCGTAAGCGCTGGATTCTTGCTGGTCCTTCGGCATCCGGTGATATCGTCATTGATGATGGTGCGGTCAATGCCGTTGTCGAAAAAGGCAGTAGCCTGTTAGCTAAAGGCCTGACCAAAGTGAGCGGCCAATTTGCACGTGGTGACGTGGTGCGAGTAACCGACAGCAAAGGCGTTCTTATTGCTCGCGGTATTGCCAGTTACTCAAGTGAAGATATGGCGAGAATCGTCGGCAAGCACAGTAAAGACATTATTGGTATTTTAGGTTACGACTACGGCAACGAAGTGCTACACCGTGACGATATGGTTGTAATCCAAGAGTAAGGGAAAAGAGAGTGGAACTGATTTCAATGGGCAAAGCGGCAAAGGATGCGGCCTTCCAACTAGCGACAGCGTCAACGGCGCAAAAAAACCAAGCTTTGGCAATTATTGCAGATGAACTAGAAGCTAATGCTCAGACAATTTTAGCGGCGAACGCAAAAGACATAGAGAAAGGGCGTGAAGCGGGATTAACCGAAGCTCTGCTTGACCGTCTGCTACTTAACGAAGAGCGCTTAACGGGCATTGCTAATGATGTACGTAATGTTATTAGTCTCAACGATCCGGTTGGCAGCGAACTAGACAGTAAGGTACTTGAAAATGGTATGTCTCTGTCTCGTCGTCGTGTTCCGCTTGGTGTGGTAGGGGTTATCTATGAAGCTCGCCCTAACGTCACCATCGACATCGCGGCGCTGTGTCTAAAAACCGGTAACGCAAGTATCCTACGTGGCGGCAAAGAGACCTTCTTCTCTAACATGGAGCTAGTCAAAGTTATCCAATCTGCACTTGCTAAAGCAGAGTTACCTGCGGCTTCAGTCCAGTACATTGAAAAGCCAGATCGTGAGTTGGTTTCTCAACTACTTAAACTGGATGACTATGTGGATATGATTATTCCGCGTGGCGGAGCTGGCCTGCACAAGATGTGTAAGGAAAACAGCACGATTCCAGTGATTATTGGTGGTTTTGGTATTAGCCATATTTTTGTTGATGAGAGTGCTGACTTAACTAAATCCTTAGATGTGGTTGAAAATGCAAAAGTTCAGCGTCCTTCTGCGTGTAACGCATTAGACACGCTACTCGTACATGAAAAGGTTGCGGCGGAGTTCTTACCTATGCTCGCTGAACGTTTAAACGGTAAAGTTTCATTGGTTGCTGAGCCGAAAGCGAAAGCGTTACTTGGCAATGCCGAGGAGCTGCGCGAAGCAGGGGAAGGTGACTTTGATACCGAATGGTTAAGTTTCACTTTAGGCGTAAAAGTTGTTTCTGATGTTGCAGAGGCGATCGACCATATGCGTGTTCATAACGCGAGTCACTCAGATGCAATCATGACCAATAGCCTTGAAAACTCTGAGCTATTTATTAACTCAGTTGGCTCTGCGGCAGTCTACGTTAATGCATCAACTCGCTTTACAGATGGTGCTCAGTTCGGTTTGGGCGCTGAAGTGGCAGTCTCTACGCAGAAACTTCATGCTCGTGGGCCTATGGGGTTAGAAGAGTTAACCAGTTACAAGTGGGTAGGTAAAGCGAACTACTTGCCGCGTAGTTAACAAAAACGAATTGATATGGTTTGAAAAAGGGGCTATTTAGCCCCTTTTGCTTTTGCTAGCCTTGTTTAATCCGGTAAACTGTTTGTCATTAATTTGGAGGTGATATGCATTGTCCTTTTTGTTCTGAGAATGATACCAAAGTGATCGATTCTCGCCTTGTCGCTGATGGCCATCAGGTTCGCCGTCGTCGCCAATGTTTAGCTTGTAGTGAGCGTTTTACTACCTTTGAAACTGCTGAACTGGTGATGCCTCGAGTGATTAAATCAAATGGTAACCGTGAACCGTTTAACGAAGATAAAATGGTTGGTGGTTTACAGCGTGCGCTTGAGAAACGCCCTGTCAGCGCCGATGCGGTTGATGTAGCGATTAGTATGATCAAGTCGCAGCTGCGAGCGACAGGTGAGCGTGAAGTACCAAGCGAAATGATCGGTAACCTAGTTATGGATCAACTTAAAGAGCTCGATAAAGTCGCCTATATTCGCTTTGCTTCTGTATATCGCAGCTTTGAAGATATTCGCGAGTTTGGCGAAGAAATTGCTCGACTAGAGGATTAGACAAAGATCTCTATGACATTTACTGAGCAGGATTTCACAATGATGTCGCGAGCGATAGAACTTGCAAAGGGCGGCATCTACACCACAGCACCGAACCCTAATGTGGGCTGCGTTATTGTCAACAACGGCGAAGTTGTTGGTGAAGGTTTCCACTACCGAGCGGGCGAGCCTCATGCTGAAGTGCACGCGATGCGTATGGCAGGGGATAAAACCGTTGGCGCAACCGCTTATGTCACCTTAGAGCCATGCTCTCATTACGGGCGTACACCTCCATGTGCCGAAGGGCTAATTAAGGCGAAAGTGGCAAAAGTCATCTGTGCGATGCAAGATCCTAATCCTGTAGTGGCTGGTCGTGGCATTAACATGCTTCGTGAGGCAGGCATCGAAGTTGAAGTTGGCCTGCTAGAGCAAGATGCGATGGCTCTTAACCCTGCTTTCATCAAGAAAATGAAAACCGGTATGCCATTCGTTCAGTTAAAAATGGCGGCCAGTCTTGATGGACAAACAGCGCTGAAAAATGGTGATAGTCAGTGGATTACCTCTCCTGAAGCGCGTCAAGACGTACAAAAACTTCGTGCTAAAAGCGGTGCAATCTTGTCGACTAGCAAAACAGTGATTGATGACAATGCTTCGCTTAACGTTCGTTGGGGTGACCTACCTTCCTCTGTACAGGCGCGTTATGACGCTGAAGATTTGCGTCAACCTGTTCGAGTCATTTTAGACAGACAACAAGCGTTAACGCCTGAGTTAAAACTGTTCAAAGCTGACGGTGAGATCATCACGGTTGCGCCAAATGGTGATATCACTCCTGAGCTAGACGACAATCAGCAAGTTGACCTTGGCAAGACACTTGAAACACTTTCTCAGCAGCACAACATCAATCATCTATGGGTTGAAGCAGGTGCGACATTGGCAAGCAGTTTAATCAAACACAAATTAGTCGATGAGCTAATAATTTATCTCGCGCCTAAAATAATGGGTAGCGATGGTCGAGGCTTGCTTGGTGCACTAGGCTTACAATCGATGGCTGAGGCTATCGACCTCGATATTCAAGATGTTAGACAGGTGGGAAGAGATATCCGCATTGTCGCCACCCTTATCAATAAAGAATCGTAATCATGTTTACAGGTATTGTAGAAGCAGTAGGTACCCTAACTGCGATAACGCCAAAAGGCGAAGACATCAGTGTCACTGTTGAAGTGGGCAAACTCGATATGTCGGATGTAAAACTCGGTGATAGCATTGCAACCAACGGCGTTTGTTTAACTGTGGTGGATTACAGTGCTACAAGTTATTCAGCGGATCTGTCATTAGAGACTTTGAAGAAAACGGGCTTTGCTGATTACCAAGCCGGCGACAAAGTTAACCTTGAGAAAGCGATGCTTCCTACCACTCGATTTGGCGGACATATTGTGTCTGGCCACGTAGATGGTGTAGGGGAGATCGTGGAAAGAAACATGGTTGGCCGAGCTATTGAGTTCTGGGTAGAGATGCCTGCAGAGATTGCCAAGTATGTTGCAGAAAAAGGCTCGATCACGGTTGATGGCATTAGTTTGACAGTCAACGACTTACGCAAGAATGCCTTTAAACTGACCATCGTTCCTCACACGGGTGAAGAGACGACGATTGCTGATTTTCATGTTGGGCGTAGAGTTAATTTAGAGGTTGATGTACTTGCACGTTACATGGAACGACTGCTAACAAGCCAGCAAGAGCAACAACCTGAGTCTCGTATTACCATGGACTTTTTACAACAGAACGGTTTTGCATAACGCACGCGTCGCCGAATCTATATTTATTCGCTAAAGCTATAACAATAGGAATACCAAGATGCCAATTAGTACGCCGCAAGAAATTATTGAAGATATCCGCTCAGGAAAAATGGTCATTCTGATGGACGATGAAGATCGCGAGAATGAAGGCGATTTGATTATGGCCGCTGAGCACGTCACACCTGAAGCGATTAACTTTATGGCGACCCACGGTCGTGGCTTGATCTGTCTAACCATGACTAAAGAGCGTTGTGAGCGTTTGGGCTTACCGCCAATGGTGCAAGACAACAATGCTCAGTATACGACTAACTTTACTGTTTCGATTGAAGCGGCTGAAGGCGTAACAACGGGTATCTCAGCAGCAGATCGTGCGCGCACTGTTCAAGCGGCGGTAGCGAAAGAGGCTAAAGCGGCAGACTTAGTTCAGCCGGGGCACATTTTCCCACTTGCAGCTCAGGAAGGCGGTGTTTTGACTCGCGCAGGTCATACTGAAGCGGGTTGTGATTTAGCGAGATTAGCGGGCTTGGAGCCGTCTGGTGTGATTGTTGAGATCCTTAATGACGACGGCACTATGGCTCGTCGTCCAGATCTAGAAATCTTTGCTGAGAAGCATGACATTAAACTTGGCACGATTGCCGACCTGATTGAGTATCGTAATAACACCGAAACGACTATCGAACGCGTAGCGGAATGTAAGCTACCAACTGAGTACGGTGAGTTCGACCTAATTACCTACCGTGACACTATCGATAACCAAGTTCACTATGCACTGCGTAAAGGTGACTTAGCGGGTGATGCGCCTCTAGTTCGTGTTCATTTACAAGATACTTTTACCGATTTACTTCGCAGTGACCGTAGTGCTGAGCGCAGCTGGACGCTAGACAAAGCGATGACTCGTATTGGTAAAGATGGTGGTGTGCTAGTCATTCTTGGTAATGAAGAGTCGACGGACTTGTTGATTCACCGCGTTAAGATGTTTGAAGCGCAAGATAAAGGTGAGGCGCCAACCCTAGCTAAGAAGCAGGGTACCTCTCGCCGCGTCGGTGTCGGTTCGCAGATTTTGCAAGACCTTGGTGTCCACGATATGCGTTTGCTATCGTCAACCAATAAGAAATATCACGCTTTAGGTGGTTTCGGTTTGAACGTTGTTGAGTACGTTTGCGAGTAACGCGTAAAGTATAGAGCCACAGCAAATCAAAACCTTAGCTGTGGCCCCATTAGTTGTTGTTCCGTTCTGTTTGAAAAGGGCAGCAGCGAATCTTTCGCTTGGAATCATTGCGCATAATTTCTATTAGATATTGCTCACAGATTTGTGCTAGAATCCGGCGATTCTCACTTGATGAATATAGTTAAAGGAAGGCTTATGAAAGTGATCGAGGGTGGCTTCCCAGCGCCAAATGCAAAAATTGCTATCGTTATTTCTCGTTTCAACAGTTTTATTAACGAAAGTCTATTGTCTGGTGCAATCGATACTTTAAAGCGTCACGGCCAAGTAAGTGAAGACAACATTACTGTTGTTCGTTGCCCTGGTGCAGTTGAACTTCCACTTGTTGCTCAACGCGTTGCGAAAACAGGCAAGTTTGATGCAATCGTATCTTTGGGTACGGTAATTCGTGGTGGTACACCACACTTTGACTATGTTTGTAGTGAATGTAACAAGGGTCTTGCGCAAGTTTCTCTGGAATACTCCCTTCCAGTGGCATTTGGTGTATTGACTGTTGATACAATTGACCAAGCAATTGAGCGCGCAGGAACCAAGGCTGGTAATAAAGGTGCAGAGGCTGCACTAAGCGCACTTGAGATGATTAACGTTCTTTCAGAAATCGATTCCTAATGGGGGCCAGTGTGAAACCAGCCGCACGTCGTAATGCACGTCGATTCGCTCTACAAGCGATCTACTCTTGGCAAATTACTAAAGAAAATGTTGCTACTATTGAGGAGCAATTTTTGTCTGGTGGTAAGTATGATGAAGAAGAACATCATGCAGCAGAGCCAGCACTTTCTACTCCAGACACAGACGTTGCATACTTCCGTGACCTACTAACAGGTGTTGTGCTAAGTCACACAGAGCTAGATAGTAAGATTCGTCCGTACACAGCGCGTCCAATGCAAGATTTGGATATGATGGAGCTCGCTCTATTACGTCTTGCTATGTACGAAATGACTCGTCGTGAAGACGTACCTTACAAAGTGGTAATCAACGAAGCAATCGAACTTGCAAAAGTATTCGCTGCAGAAGAGAGCCATAAGTTCGTTAATGGTGTGCTTGATAAAGCGGCGCCACACGTACGTAAGAAGTAATAGGCGTAACAAGGTTACGTATACAAATTCAAAAGGTCAGCTCAATTGCTGGCCTTTTTTCTAATCTGAGTTTGGGAGCAGAAAAGAGATAGTATTTCTTACGCAAAATATCTGTAAATCTGACCTTCGTGGAATTGGCTAGCTTCGCACTCCCGGTGTAGTAGTTGGATTTTGCTTCAGAAATACCACCTCTTTAACTTGCTCTTCTATCCTAGATTGAAAACATATGATGGTCGGATAAGTGGATGTCTGGTGAATTTAATCTGATTGAAAAGTATTTTGTTGGTCGTCAAAGCCAGCGCAAAGACGTGCTTCTTGCCGCAGGGGACGACTGTGCATTGGTTCAAGTGCCGCAGGGGCTTTCTGTGGCTGTTAGTACTGATACGTTAGTTTCAGGTACTCATTTCCTTGCTGATGCTAACCCTGCGTGGGTGGCTCACAAAGCACTTGCTTCAAATATTAGTGACCTAGCTGCTATGGGAGCTACGCCTGCTTGGGTTTCTTTTGCCTTAACTATGCCTGAACCAGACGAAGCTTGGCTAGCACCATTCTGTGACGCGTTTTTTGACCTGGCTAATTATTACGATATTCAACTGATTGGCGGTGACACCACCAAAGGGCCGCTGAGTTTAACGCTTACTGTACAGGGTTTGGTAGACCCTGATAAAGCCCTACGCCGAGATGGAGCACAAGTGGGAGATTGGGTTTACGTGACCGGAGACCTAGGGGATAGTAAGGCAGGACTAGATGTTGTTCTAGATACCAGTTTGCGCAATAAACCTAGCGCACAAGAGCTTGAAAAGCGACACTACCTTTCAACGCCAAGGGTGCTAGTGGGCCAAGCTCTTTTAGACTTAGCAAGCTCAGCGATTGATATCTCGGATGGCGTTATTTCTGACATTAAGCATATCTTAAACCGTTCTCAAGTTGGTGTGGCTCTTGACGTTTCAGCGCTGCCTGTTTCTAATGAGTTGGTTGAGTTCTTAGGCTCGAACACGCTCGCTCGTCAGTATGCATTGTCGAGTGGTGAAGAGTACGAGCTATGCTTTACCGTACCAGAGCAGAACAAGGGCTCATTAACGAGTTCTCTTGCGCATTGTGGCGCCAAGGTAACTTGTATTGGTCAAATTCGCCCTCAAGGTACTTTCGAACTGCATAACAACGGCCAACCGATTGATTGGGATCTGAGCGGCTACGATCACTTTAGCTAAATACAACTGATTATGACTAACCCTTTATCACTTATCTCTTTAAAGAACCCTTGGCACCTATTAGCAACCGGCTTCGGTAGTGGATTATCTCCGATAGTTCCGGGCACGATGGGGACGTTAGCGGCTATTCCTTTTTACCTGCTTTTGGTTCAACTACCTCTGCCGCTTTACGTCATTGCTGTGATTATTTCCTGTTTTATCGGCGTGAAAATTTGCCAAGTGACCTCGGATGATATGGGTGTTCATGATCATGGCTCTATTGTTTGGGACGAGTTTGCTGGTCTGTGGATCACTATGCTAGTTGTGCCAGTGTTTAACCTATCTGCGACGGATTGGAAGTGGTTAATGACCGGCTTTGTACTGTTTCGCTTTTTCGATATGGTTAAGCCTTGGCCAATTGGTTGGCTCGACAAACGCGTTTATGGCGGACTCGGTATTATGCTTGATGATATCGTAGCGGGGGCTATGGCAGGAGTTAGCCTCTATTTGGTCGGTAAGTACGCAGGCTGGCTTTAATAACAAACAGAATTAATAAAAGACTGATAAGGAAAAACAATGTCTAAGAAAGTTTACTGCATCGCTCAGTTTCAACCGAAACCAGGTAAATTGGACGAGTTATTTGAGGTGCTAAAAGCGCTAGAGCCAAACACATTACGTGAAGATGGCTGCCTGCAATACACAGTGACTCGCCACATCACAACGCCGTTTGCTGAAGGAGAGAGTTACCCAATCGCTTTCAATGAAATCTGGGCGGATAATGAGTCGTTTGAAGCGCACTGTCAGCGTAAAGAGATCCAACAATTTTTCCAAGAACAGTGTGTAGCAGAAACAGGTTTGGTTGAGAAATCAAATGTGTGCGTCTACACGGATGAGCCAAACAACTATGACGCGCCAAAGCTAGGTTAATCAGCTATAGTCCTTAGCTTCTATACAAAAACAAAAAAGGTTGCTCATTCGGCAACCTTTTTCTATTGGAAAGAGCGTTATTTCAGCTTTTCTAAATCTGCTTCAATCTCAGCAATTTTGCTCGATACCACTTTTTCTAGATGACGTAGATCGGAAAGGATTTTTTCTTTCGTATCGAGTTCTACCACTTTCTCTGGTTTAGTCAGTTTGTTAAGTTCATCGATGACGAGAGTCAGGTTGCGGTTGATCTCAGTGACTTCTTTGTATTGATGGCTACCACTGTCGACAAGAACGTTCTTGACCTGTCGCGGGTATTTGAATTTGACGCTTTTCGCAAACAACTCACCTTTCTGTTTGTGAAAATAGATTTTTAACACATCCTTGTGCGCTTCTTGGCGAAGGGAATAGCGCTCAATTTGCTTAGGATCGTGAATACCTAAACCCGTGAGGTGTGGATACATAGGCTACCTCTATTGTGTTGTAGAAATTATCCCTACCCTAAATTGAGTAGGGAATAAACAATTCAATTATTAATGTAGCAGTCTATGATCGTGGTAGACAGTCCTTTTTTCAACAAGTTGGCAACTTGTGGTCGAGATCGCTTAAGGTGCTAGTTCAGCAACGTTTTTAATTAGCTTATCGCTAAGATCTTGCTCTTCCTCTTCACTTAGTTTGCCACCATTTTCGCTGGTGATAATGAACAAGTCTTCCGCGCGTTCGCCAATAGTGGTGATTTTTGCTGCATGAAGATGAATGCCACAGTCAGCAAAGGTAGCACCAACAGTAGCAAGTAGTCCTGGTGTATCTAAGGCAACAAACTCAAGCAGAGTGCGTTTTTTACTCTTCGTTGGTAAGAAGTCGACTTTAGTCTTCACAGTAAAGTGCTGCAGATTGCGCGGTACTCGGCGAGTTTTAATCTTAGTCGGGCGACCATCTTCCAGAACATGTGCCAAATGCTTAATAACCGCTTTATGACGGTTTTCATCCACCACGTCACCATTCTGATCTAGCACCATAAAGGTATCGAGAATATAGCCATCTTTACTGGTCATCACTTGCGCGTCATGGACGTTGAAATTACGACGGTCGAGTTCTGCTACCACGGTTGCAAATAGTGCATGTTGGTCCTTGCTATAGACGAACACCTCTGTACCGCCACGAGTTGCTTTCTTCGAGATCAATATCAGAGGTTGCGAATGATCTTTGTGGCGTAACAGATGTGAACTGTGCCAAGCAATCTGCTTATGGGTATGGCGGAGGAAGTAGTCGGCTTTAAAGCGCTGCCAAAGTACCTCAATCTCCCGTGCTGTGAAGCCATCTTTGCGCAGAAGAGCTGACGCTAAATGTTGGTTATGGCGAATGCGTTCTCGTACGTCGACCGGGTTTTCTAGTCCACGTCGCAGTGCTCGCTGGGTTGAATGGTAAAGCTCCGCGAGTAGAGTTCGCTTCCAGCTATTCCATAGTTCTGGATTGGTCGCGCATATATCTGCAACGGTTAAGCAGACCAAATAATCCAAATACTCTTCGTCACGAACCTGTTTAGCAAACTCGGTAATCACCTCTGGGTCGTAGATGTCACGTCGCTGCGCTGTGACCGACATAAGTAGGTGGTTTCTTACCAGCCATGACACGAGTTTGGCTTCTGGCTTTGATAGACCATGTTCGATACAGAAGTTATACGCTTCACCTTCACCTATCACCGAGTGGTCGCCACCTCGACCTTTACCAATATCGTGGAAAATAGCGGCTAGAATCAGCAGCTCTTTCTTCTGAATACGTGGGTAGACCTCACAACAGATAGGGTGCTTTTTATGGTTGTTCGGATCACCGAAGGTGTTGATGTGCTTCAACAAACGTACACTGTGTTCATCCACGGTATAGACGTGAAATAGGTCGAACTGCATTTGACCAACAATCTGGCTCCATTGAGGCAGATAAGCGGCTAATACGCCCAACTTATGCATCAAACTAAACGCTTTATGTAGCGCATTCGGATGGCGACACAAGTCGAGGAACTTCTCGCGCGCTTCTGGAATCGTGTGCAGGAATTTGTTCAGGCGTCGACGAGCTGTCCTCAACTGGCGCATCGTGGGTGGTGCTACCCCTTCAATGCTTGAGTCATTGGCAATATGCAGGAACATGTCGAGGATGGTTTCAGGGCGAGCTTGAAACAGAGCTGGTTTACGCGCTTCTATCAGGTGACCACGACGTAAGAAGTCGTCACTCAAAATCACAGGCTCATCTTCGATGCCGTTGTTCAAAATCGCTTGGTCGAATAATT